>JACQVM010000244.1 GCA_016209785.1 Candidatus Melainabacteria bacterium
AGATGTACTTGTGGTCGTAGGCAAAGGGTAGCTCCCCTAGCTGCCATCCAAAACGTTTCCCACATGTGTCTGATACGCCCGGGTCACACCAGCAATCGCGGCCCCAATCGCGTAATGACTTGGCTGTTTTGATTAGGCGAGGGTGGTTAATGACTACACCACCGCCTTCCCCCATGGTCATATGGTGTGCAGGATAAAAGCTAAGCGAAGACATAGCACCAAAGGTTCCAACTAGTTGCCCATCAAAGGTTGCTCCCAAAGCATCGCAGCCATCTTCTAGCACCCACAGGTGATGGCGGTGGGCAATGTCCATAATGATGGTCATATCGCAAGGATTACCGACTGTATGGGGGACAAAAATTGCCTTGGTGGCTGGTCCGATGGCATCCTCAATTAAGTTGGGATTTATGTTGTAAGTGCCAACTTCACAGTCTACAAAGACCGGCACTAGCTGATTTTGAATAATAGGAGCTAATGTTGTAGGGAATGTAACGGCTGGAGTTATAACCTCATCCCCAGCCCCAAGGGGACGAGGATCTTCGCTTCCTCGATATCGTGCGAGCTCATTGGAGCACAGTGTTGCCACCATTAAAAGATTGGCAGATGAACCTGAATTCACCAGCATAAAACCTTTGCTCCCAAAGAATTTAGACATTGCCTTTTCAAAGCTGTTTGCCTTGGGACCTGCGGTAAGCCAAAACTCTAGTGACGAGTCGACCAGATTGACTAGTTCAGCCTCATCGAATACACGCCCCGAATAAGGAATGAACGATTTCCCGGGCTCAAATGGTTTGTGCTTATGAGCACTCTTGTAATAAGACCTGACCATCTCTAGGATCTGGGCCTTTAGTTGATCTTGGTTGGCCATAATATATGCGTTTGGCGCCTCCGCCTAATGTGCTTTTAACTATTGAAAAGATTTCCATATATTATCCCACCAGAAGCTAGCGGGCATTTCTTTTGAGAGGTAGTGAGGTTGATTGCTATTGCAAGGATCTCCTAAGCCTGCACTAACTCTGCGGCAAGATGAATGTTTGATTTCCACCAATCAATAGTTTTTCTTAAGCCGAGCTCCAAATCAACCACATAAGACCAACCCAAAAGCTCTCTAGCTAGACTACTGTCCCCGGATTGCTGGAGGATTTCTCCAGGACGGAGCGGCATTGCTGAGGGAAACATCTTAACCGGATGATGTAGTTGTTCTAAAATCATTTCTACGACTTGCTTGGCTGAGGTGGCACGTCCTGTCGATAAGTTAAATGTCTTGCCTTCAATGTTAGGCAGGACACCAGTTAAGAGGAGTCCATTGATTACATCATCAACGAAAATGAAATCGCGCTGTTGTTCATTGGCACGCAGCTGAATATCTTTGCCTTGAAGGGTGCTCACTATGGCATGAGAAATAAGTCTCGATGTGGGGCACCAGGGTCCATAGGTGGCAAACGGACGAACGGTAATTGCAGGTAACCCCTGGCTTTGCCTTAAGGCATGTACAATATGGTGGCCATCTGCCTTGGATGCACCATAAAGATCTGATGGCGACAGCGGGGATGTCTCAGTGAGCTTAAAACCTGGTCCATACTCAGCACATGAACCCAGGTAGACAAACCGCCTAACTCTGCCTTGTGCTGCGCAAGCCTGGGCAACCGCCAAAGTTCCTAAAGTGTTCACTTGGAATAGAGTCTCTGGAACAACCTGGTGAGAGACGCCAGAGGCAGCCATGTGGAACACAATCTCAGGATCTACAGATGACACAGTTTCACCAATCTTCTCAGAGTCTAAGCAGTGTCCTTCCACAATTTGAATCTTGTCTGTCAAATCAGCAGTGCTTAGATTACCTGAGCACCTTCTTTGATAAGACCATACTTGCGCATTCAGCTCGACAAGCTTACGTGCCAAGTGAGAGCCAAGAAAGCCTGTAGCTCCTGTTAGCAATACCCTTCGTTTGTCCCACAATTGGGGCAGTTGGAACTTATACTCTTGATTCAACGTGATCCCAAACTCTCCATGGAGCTTGTCCACTCTGCCATAGTGTTTCCAGGAGCTGCATTTCGCGCCGCACGTCCATGCATTGCCAGAAATCATTATGGCGATAGGCCTTAAGCTCAGAATCCAGTGCTAGCTTTTCTAAAGGTTCTTTTTCAAAAATAGAGTGATCACCTTCAATATAGTCAACAATGCCAGGCTCTAAAACAAAGAAGCCACCATTTATCCAGCCCTCGCCGCTGTTTGGTTTTTCCTCAAAGAGTGAGACTTTGTCGCCATCAAAACTAATCTTTCCAAACCGGGCCGGTGGACGAACTGCAGTTATAGTAGCTAGGCGTCCGTGGGATTTGTGAAATTTAATTATCTCGTGAATGTTTACGTTGGACAATCCGTCAGTGTATGTAAGCAAGAACGGTTCGTTGCCAATAAAATTGCCAAGCCTCTTTACTCGACCACCGGTTTCTGTTGAAAGCCCTGTGTCTAAAAGGTGTACAGTCCAGTCTTCGCTGTTGTGGTCTCGAACAATAACTTCACCACGTTGAAGATTAATGGTTAGATTGCTGGCATGGTGATGGTAGTTAAGGAAGTACTCCTTAATGAGTTCGCTCTTATATCCTAGTGCTAGGACAAACTCTTTAAAGCCAAAGGAGCTATAAAATTTCATAAGGTGCCAGAGAATTGGTCGGCCACCTATTTCTACCAAGGCTTTAGGTCTTACGGTGGTTTCTTCTTGCAATCTGGTGCCTAAACCACCAGCTAAAATAGCTACCTTCATGGTTTGTCCTCAACCTTACACAAGGCCGCTCAATATTTTAGCTGGTGTTGCCCTAATTCTAAAGTTCCAGCTAAGCTGCTGGCATGATGAGCAGGATTGGGCCATCAGAGAACTAAGCATGGTCACGACTTTAGTAAGTTTAGGACTTGCTTAAGGTTTGCTTAGAGTTGCTTGTTGTCAACGGCGTTGTATCATTGGCTCGTCAGTCTGAGGACTGTATATAAAGGACACGGCGTACAGAGGTATGGGGTACAAATGGCAAAATTAGCCTTGCTAGGTGGCAAGCCAGTCCTTGAGATGGCGCTAGCGTCTTATAACCCTATGGGGCAAGAGGAATTAGATGCGGTCACCAAGGTTATGAGATCCGGTAAACTTTCGGGCTTTGTAGGCGCTTGGGGGGATGACTTTGATGGTGGCCACACAGTAAAGCAGTTTGAGCAAGATTGGTCCAAGAAATTTGCCGTGGAGCACTGTGTGTCGGTTAATTCTGCTACTTCTGGACTGTTTGCTGCAGTTGCTGCGGCTGGTGTGGGTCCAGGGGATGAGGTTATAGTGCCCCCGTATACTATGTCCGCTACGGTTATGGCCCCGCTGGTTTATGGTGGTATCCCAGTTTTTGCCGATATTGAGCCAGATACCTTTTGCCTCGACCCAGCCAGTGTTGTGCAAAATATAACCTCAAAAACAAAAGCAATTATTGTTGTAAATCTTTTTGGGCATCCAGCTAAATTACATGAGTTGCGTGCCATAGCTGATGGGCAGGGCATTGTGCTTATTGAAGACAATGCTCAAGGACCGTTAGCTTCAGAGGAGGGAAAGCTAGCTGGAACCATTGGGCACATTGGTGTGTTTAGCTTGAACTTTCACAAGCACTTTCATACTGGGGAAGGTGGCATGTGCGTCACAGACGATTCAAAATTTGCACTCAAACTTAAGGCCGTTAGAAATCATGGAGAAAATATTGTAGAGCCTCTTAATATTGATGACCTGACCAATATGATTGGTTTTAACTACCGCATGACTGAGCTTTGTGCTGGTATTGGCATTGAACAACTTAAGAAGATTGATCAACTGGTGAGCCGCCGTGAGCAAATTGCCCAGAAGCTTACACAAGGTATCCAGGGGATGAGTGGGCTGACACCACCACAGGTGCGTCCAGGATGCAGGCATGTATATTACGTATGGGCTCTGCGGATTGATCGCAATAGAATTGGCGTATCCAGAGAAACATTTTGCCAGGCATTGCGTGCTGAAGGTGTCCCTGCAGTGCCGCATTATGTTAAGCCGCTGTATTGGTTGCCGGTCTTTCAAAAACGTATTGCCATAGGTTCGCACGGATTTCCGTTTTCAGTAAGTTCGCGCAAGTACGCCAGAGGTATGTGTCCGGTAGTGGAGCAAATGCACCTTAAAGAACTTATGTATCTTGGAATTTGCAGCTATGAGCTTAGCGATCCGGATGTAGCTGCAGTATTGGCCGCATTTAATAAGGTATATGCATGCCTTGATGATTTGCAACAATTTGAACGCACTCAAGTTCAACAGGAGGTACTCAGTGTCTAAGCAGACACCAAAAGTGGTGGCAAGCATCGAAGCACGGATGGGATCGTCGCGTCTTCCCGGAAAAGTTTTGAAGGACATTCATGGACACCCGGCATTGACTAGACTATTGCAGCGCTTGAGACGTTGCCAAAGACTGGACGATATTGTGTTGGCAACAACAGTCCATGAGTCTGATGACGTGCTGGAGGACTGGGCTAAGTCAAACGGACTCTTATGTTATAGAGGCAGTGAAGAAGACGTATTGCAGCGAGTGGTGGACGCACAGCGCTATGCTGCAAGTGATGTTGTGGTGGAAATAACAGGTGATTGTATATTGACAGATCCTCAAATTGTGGACATGGGAGTACACACCTTTTGGGAAAATGATTGTGACGTAGTTAGCAATTGTCGCAAACGTGCGTATCCCATGGGTATGTGCGTGCAAGTATTTCGACTTAAGGATTTAGCCTATGTGGCAGAACATATAGATGATGCGCCAGTAAGAGAGCATGTATCCCTTTACTTTTATGAACATCCCGAGCTTTACAGATTGATTCATTTGATGCCGCCAGCACGCTGGTATGCTCCAGAGTGGCGGTTTCAAATTGATTATCCTGCGGATCTGGAGTTTACCAGGCAAGTATACGGTCACCTGGAGCCAAGGTATGGCGAATCTTTTGGGCTTGAGGAAATAATGGATCTGTGTCGTGAGTATCCTCACTTACCGGAGATTAATCGGTGTCTTAAGGAAAAATCAGCACGGTAACAGGTATGTATGGTTTTTAGAAAGCTCAAGACAGCAGTAATTGGTTTTGGGCGTATAGCGCAAGGCTATGCGCGAGATGAGGTGATGGCCAAGCATTTTACTTATGCTACTCATGCACAGGTGCTGGCAGTTCATGAGCTTTTTGACTGGCAGGCAGTAGTAGATCCTAATGAAGAGGCCTTGAATTGGGCTCGGGAAAAATGGGGTATTCAGCATACTGCTGTTTCAGTGGATCAATTAGATAGTGCCAAAGAGATTGAGGTAGCGGTGTTGGCAACAGCGCCGGAAACTCGACTAAGGCTTATTGAGCTGTTCCCTAATCTCAAGGCTTGTGTAGTAGAAAAACCGCTGGCTGCAACTCAGGCGGATGCTGAAAAGTTTGTTGAGATGTGCAGGAGACGCAAGATTCTGGCACAAGTAAATCTCATGCGTCGAGCTGATCGGTTGACGCGACAGTTAGCACTAGGTGGTTTAGTCAGGGAGATTGGTGAAGCCCAGACAGTGTTCGGAATGTATGGCAATGGGCTGTTAAATAACGGTACCCATATGGTTGATCTTGTGCGCATGCTTTTTGGTGAGATTCGTTGTGTCCAAGCTCTGTCCGAGATTGAGTTGTTTGTGGAAGGGCCAATTGTTTCAGATATCAATCTATCTTTTGTCATGCACTTAAGTAGCGGCCTTGCGACGGTCATGCACCCTCTGCGTTTTGCACATTATCGTGAAAATGGTCTGGATATCTGGGGGAAAAACGGCAGACTAGCTTATTTGCATGGCGGGCTGACTGTTATAAGATACCCGCGTTGTGATAATCGAGCTCTAAGTGGCGAGAAAGAGATAGCTCATGATGAGCCGTTGGCTTTGTCTTCTACAATTGGTGAAGCTATGTATGAGCTGTACTCAAATTTAGGAGCTGCTATCAATGGTAGGGAGCGTTTGTGGTCGCCGGCCGACTCTGCCCTTGACACTCACCGTGTTATAGAGGCTGTTCTGGTTTCGGCTCGACAAGGTGGAAAGATTGTGTCACCCCAGGAGTTGCTAGTTGCATAGGGGGACACGCAGACATGACTCCTGACGTCTTAATCTATGCCGAGGATCCTGGGGCAGCTAACTTTGTAGTGCAACTGCCTGGCAAGTTAAAGGAGCTCGGAGTTAAAACATTGCTCCTGGCAGATGGCTTAGCAGAAAAAGTTTTCCATGAGCGGGGAATTGCTTATGAGATTGCACCTAGAGATAAGGGTGTGCATGAGATCTTGGCTTTCTATAGTCCTAAGCTTTTGCTTGTTGGAACATCAGAAAACAAGGTAAGCATGGGTCTGGCGCTCATTGATGCAGCAAAACAGTTGGGAATTGTTAGTGTTGGTTTTATTGACATGTCTGTCAATGCATCAGAAAGATTTTGCGGTACAAGTGTTAATCCACTAAAGCATGCTCCACACTGGTTGTTGGTGCCTGACAGTGAAAGCCAGCAGTGTTATGTCAAGCTTGGTTATCCAGTAGAAAATATTGTTGTTAGCGGACACCCTCATTTTGACTATGTTCAAGAGAAGAGGCTTCAACTTAAGTTGGTAGACAAAGAGCAGCTTGGACAGAAGGTTTTTCCTGATGCACCATCTGGTAGACTAGTTGTTGTATTTGTGGCGGAGCCACTTTCTTCACTTAATCTAGCGGCTTCACGATATGTCCCGGAGTACACGTTTACTGGTCGTGGCAAAAGCGAAGGTCGTACTTTTATTGTTTTAGAGGAAGTTCTTGATGCCTTGGCGGCCGTTGAACCTAAGCCATTTATAGTAGTTCGCCTTCACCCTAAAAATAAGCTTGAGGACTTTGAGCAATACAAGGATGAAGTAGATGCTTTCAGCTATGGGCAAGATCCATTGGAGGTTGTCTGGGCGGCTGATGTCGTGGTGGGCATGTCGTCAATGTTGCTTGCTGAATCGGTGCTGCTGGGAAAACCAACGCTTGCAGTGCTCCCTCGGGACAGTGAGAGGAAGTGGCTTGCTGGAGCAGTGTCTGAATATATACCTGTTGTTACTAACCGGCAGGGCTTGCAGGATATTTGTTCTGATTGGCTTGGTAAATTGATGCGGAGTGAGAAAATACAACATAAGCCTTACGTGGTTGACCAGTCTGACGATAGTTTGGCACGGGTTGTTTCATTTATTCAAAGACAACTGGCTAACCAGCAACCTAGGCCTCTGATCGAAGACGACAAGCTCATTTTGAGACCATTTAGCAAGGATTGTATAACAG
>JACQVM010000245.1 GCA_016209785.1 Candidatus Melainabacteria bacterium
GCAATGGCCCCTAACCCCACGGGGGTTGAAATTGCAGCAATTGTATCAATTAAGTTCATAAGCTTGAACTCTAACATAAAAGCCAATCTACCTCAGGCAGGTTACTGATTGTAGTAAGTAGATTGAACCGGTTTGTATTTTGTTGATTTGGGTAAAATAGTAGTGTCAACTAAAGGTTGACTTTAGGGCATGCCCCTAAGATTGGTGTGGAGGATCGGCATTAACATTACTAACGCCGCGACCTAGCCCAACACCTGTCTTGAGGCATGCTTTTTTTGGTTGGCTTGAACTCAAAGTTACCAGGTGATAGTATCACTCAATTATTCTACGCTCTCAACATATAGGGAGATGAGCATGAACAGAGCAGACTTGGTAGATTCAGTTGCAAAGGCTACCGGACAAACTAAGCTAAATGTGCATAACACACTTTCAGCAGTACTACACACCATAACCGGCGCCCTATGCCGGGGCGATAGAGTGACGTTGGTTGGTTTTGGAACCTTGGAGCGCAGGCAGCGGCAAGCACGCATGGGTGTAAATCCACAGAATCCCAAACAAAAGCTAAGAATTGCTGCAGCTCGTGTACCAGCTTTCCGAGCAGGACAAGAGCTCAAGGATATCGTCGACGGGCGCGCTAAGTTACCGGCCCTTCCAAAATCGGTTGTCGGGGAAGCTAAACCAGGCAAGGCCGCACAGGCCGTTCAACCGAAAAAGAAAGCTAAAGTTCATTCCCCCAAGAAGGGTGTTTCCAAGAAACGCCGTCGCTGAGATAAGGTTTGTCCGGACCTAAGATTGCGGAGCCCTGTAACTAAGCTCGCACAAGCAAGAATTGCAGTGGTCCGGGCGTGTTGTGTAGGTTGTCGCCCTGAGAAGTGTTTAGTTACACTCCTCCTTCTCGACTATCCTCATAAGGATTAGGAGGTTTAACTCCATAACGCAAAAAAAGGAGTGAAATTGCGTTGCTCACTGAGTGCGCTAGGATAGGTACCCAAAGGTTGCCAGTGGTAACGTAAAGCCAGCCTAGTACCCAACCGGCAACAAAAGCCCACAATCCATAGGACAAATGACGCAGGCTAGGACAATGAAACAGTCCAAAAATGATGCTTGTTGCAATAAGTCCTATCTGTTGCTGCGCTACACCACGAAAGAAAATCTCCTCACAAAATCCCGAGACAGCAGCTACCAGCAAGATATCCGCAATGTTGAGCCCAGCAAATATTGGTGCTATCTGTCGCACAATGATTTCCCTGAGCCCTTGCAAGGCATTCAACAACTTACCCAACCAAAACAGCACCAGACTGCTCAATGCAATCGCAAGACCAGCAGCAAGCCCCAATAAAAGAAGTTGAGGATTAAATTGAAGAGCTGGTGCTAATTGAATATGAGCAAACTGACTCCAAAATGTAGCTATTAAGAGAAGGAAAGCCTCCACAAAGAAGGTTATGTTGAGCAGCGTTACACGCTCTATAAACCTAGTTTCCATTAACAAACACCACCTCAGGCTGCAACTTTCCATTGCCAACATACTGACAAACTGCGACGAGGGTACCATTGTTGACTGCAGCAATCATGTGATTGTTTTGTGAATTATCTGTGACGGCATAACCGTAGGCTGTGTTCAATTCATCGTTAAATATACACTGGCCACGCCGAATCAAGTTAACCTCACAGCTAGTAAGTTCAAGGGAAGCAAAGCCAAGAACCTTGACAGGAGGTATGAGCACCCGGACCAGATCAGAAGTTGTCTTGAGCTGTCTTAATGTCTTTAGGTCTAGTCCTTCCTCAAGGGCAAATGGTCCTGAGCGTGTACGCACCAGTGACTTGAGACACCCTCCACAGCCAAGCAGTTGTCCTAAATCACGTGCAATTGCGCGAATGTAGGTTCCGGCTGAACAGGTTATCCGCAGTCGCACCACAGGCAGTGCTACATTAAGAATCTCAAGTTCATGCACCTGCACATCGCGAGCTGGGATATCATTCAGCTCCGCTCCCGCGCGGGCTAGAGTGTAAAGCCGCTGGCCCTTATAGTGAACAGCACTGTATCTTGGCGGAGTCTGCCTTTGCCTGCCAAGAAAAGCAGGCAAACATGATCTGACTTCATTGTCGACTGGTAAAGTTGCGCAAGAGGCGATAATCTGTCCTTCAACATCGTCAGTAGTTGTCGTAACTCCTAAAAGAATCTCTGCAATATATGCCTTGTCAGCTTGCAGAAATCGAAGCAGGCGACAAGCTTTGCCAATTGCTACAGGAAGAACCCCAGTCGCCATGGGGTCTAGGGTTCCACCATGACCAACCTGTTTGATACCAAACAGCCGCCGAACCTCAACCACTACATCGTGGGCCGTGATACCGGACGGTTTGTTTACATTTAGAAAACCTATTATAAGCCCTCCGTCGCCCTTTAGTTTTAAGCCTTCCGTCACTGTGACCAGCTCCTCCAGGCGTTGACCTCGCTCGCTGCGACCGCGCTTGTCGCTCTTGCTCGCTCGAGTCTCGCTTCTAACCTGCCTCCGGGCTTAAAAACGCTCGGCGAGAAGCGAAGCAGGCTTCTGCCTGCGGAGCGGATCTAGTTAAATTGGCTCACCGCAGCTCTCGCCTCGCTATCATTGTTCATTAACCTCCGGGTGATTTAAATTTCTCCGCGAGAGATTTTGGCTAGAATCTGTGACACTTTAGCTCCACGCTCCAGTGAGTCATCCGGACGGAAGGACACCTCAGGAGCAAATCGTAGCTTCAACCGCCGGCAAAGCTCACCGCGAATATAGCTGGTATTATCAGTTAGCGCATTCATGGTGCCTTGTTTGTCTGCATCATCACCATATACTGACACAAAAATCCTGGCATACCGACAATCTCCGGTCAGCTCGACTTCGGTTATTGAGATGATGCCGGAAATTCGCTCATCTTTTAAATCACGGCGAAGCATCTCCGCTAGTTCACGCTTAATCTGCTGGGCTACCCTAAGTGAACGAGGAGTAGACATACTAAACACCTTTTCCCTAAGAGCCTGTAATACTTAGCGCGTGCGTTCACGTCTAACTTCTTGAATAACGTATGCATTAACTATATCGCCCTCCTGGATGCTGCTGAAACTCCCAAATCCCATTCCGCATTCGAAACCTTGCGCAACTTCCTTGGCATCATCCTTAAAGC
>JACQVM010000257.1 GCA_016209785.1 Candidatus Melainabacteria bacterium
ACCTACAACAATGGAAAGCTGCCGGCCAGCCTTATCCATAATTTCTTTGGCCTCCACATCTTCACCCAACACATCAAGCACAATTCTTGTGGTTTTCTGGTCGTCATTAGGACAGCCTATACGGATAGATTTCACAAACGGATTAGTGGCAACGTTTGTCTGATAGCCTGGAGGAAAGGCCAATAAGCAGTCTATATCGACAACGTAGCGCTCCGGGTTGCTAAGGCGAAAGGAGCGATACAAGAAAGTACCTGGGCTGGTAATGGTTATGGTTACTGGATTAGCACCTTCTACTATAATCTCTGGCGACAGTTCTTTGGGGACTGATTTATCCTGTCCCACGGCAACCCCGCCCTCAAGGGCGGGGTCTTTCAGATCTGTTGATTGGTGGACAGGTTGCCTTAGGTGACTCACCGGCGGTGTGCTCTTGGACATTGGAGCTAATCGTGGGTGAGCAACCAGTGCTACTGTCTCAGGCGCTGGCTGTGGTTGGGAACTACCTGACAAACTTGACTTTCTTGAGCCACCTATTTTGGACTGAGGACACTCTATGACTAGACACCCAGGCACAGCACGAAAAGCTATAGATTGAAGCAAAGCAGGTTTTGTTGCGGCAATAGCTACACGAAAGATTGGTGGGCTATTCTGCAACTGACCAAGCCTAATTTGACTTAGTCCCTCTATCGGAGTCGTAAGCACCTGGGGAAAATCAGCCCACACAACGTCTGCAAAGTCACACACCATAATGGTTTGACCGTCTCCTGAGGGAAAATACTGGATAGAAGGGGCGGCAACTGGCTGGGCAAGCACGGTGTTAAGCACTACAAGCTCGCCAGACCCAGGACTAACAGCAGAAATAATTCGGTTGACTTCCCTTACCTGCTGGGCATTCGCCAGGTGTGCCTGCGTTAGCCAGATTAGTAAGATAAATACCCCAAGCGTCAATCGGCTCCGCAGCCGCGACATGAAACCACCTTAACTTTCTAGCGCAGGGCTATTTTAACACGGTTTGGACAGATTCCAGAAGCTGTCGAACAGTCACTTGATATCATGTGCCACTACAGGTGAGGCACAAATATAATTTGGACTCAAGTATTTGATTTGTGTATCTGCTAACCTTGTCCGTCCATGTCCTTGGCTTAATCAAGCCTGATGAGACCCCCGTTTACAAGGAGAATGGTGTTAGCAAGTTATGGATTACCTATTGATAGCTATAGGTTGTGCTTTTGTGGCACTCATATACGGGCTGTGTGTAAGCCTTTGGGTACTTAAACTAAGTCCTGGCAACGAACGTATGCAAGCAATTGCTCTAGCTATCCAGGAAGGTGCCAGGGCTTACATGAATCGTCAGTACACCACGATTGCCATGGTGGGGGCCGTACTCTTTGTAATCATCGGCATTGCCCTCAATTGGACAACTGCTTTGGGCTTTGCAACCGGGGCAATACTGAGCGCACTGGCCGGATACATAGGAATGTTTGTATCAGTGCGAGCCAATGTTAGAACAGCTCAGGCTGCTACAGAAGGATTAAGTAAAGCCCTTGATGTAGCATTCAAGGGCGGTTCTGTAACAGGACTGTTGGTTGTGGGACTAGGTCTAATGGGTGTTGCTATCTTTTATGGCATTACCAAAAATGTCAACGCGTTGATAGGACTAGGATTTGGTGCCAGCCTAATCTCTGTCTTTGCCCGACTTGGTGGCGGAATTTACACTAAGGCTGCCGATGTTGGGGCAGATCTTGTGGGCAAAGTTGAAGCAGGTATCCCCGAAGATGATCCACGCAACCCAGCAGTCATTGCTGACAATGTTGGCGACAATGTTGGCGACTGTGCTGGTATGGCAGCAGACTTGTTTGAGACCTATGCAGTGACTGCAATTGCTACGATGCTCCTGGCTTCAATTACCTTTAAGCAAAACATTGATGCAGGCAATAACACTGTACTTCTTTATCCGCTGGTCTTAGGTGGGGTCTCTATTTTAGCCTCTGTAATCGGAGCCTTTTTTGTACGCCTTGGACCAAGCCGCAAGATAATGAATGCCCTATACAAAGGACTCGTTGTTTCCGGCGTTGTAGCTGGCATAGCCTTCTACCCAATAACCATGAGCATGATGCATGGTCTAACTGCACATGGAGTAGCAATCGACCCACTGAGATTTTGGTGGGCTTGCCTGGTTGGCCTGGCAGTTACAGGTTGCATTGTGTGGATTACAGAGTACTACACATCCACTCACTGTAAGCCAGTCCAAGATATTGCGCGGGCGTCAATCACCGGACATGCCACCAACATTATTGCTGGGCTAGCTGTATCCATGCGTTCTACAGCGCTTCCAGTCATTGCCATCATTACTGGGATTCTTGTCTCTTATGCACTGGCTGATGTATTTGGTGTTGCATTAGCAGCCATGTCCATGTTAAGCATGGCCGGGATTATTGTTGCCATTGACTCTTATGGTCCTATTACCGACAACGCTGGTGGCATTGCAGAAATGGCTGAGCTACCCAAAGAAGTTCGAGATGTCACGGATCCACTTGATGCTGTAGGCAATACCACTAAAGCAGTGACTAAAGGTTATGCTATTGGCTCGGCTGGTTTAGCTGCCATTGTTTTGTTCAACGCATATACACAGGATCTACAGCATGCACTGCAAGAAGCAGGGCAAACGGCTGTACTTACTTTTGATCTTTCAAACCCTTATGTATTGTGTGGCTTGTTTTTAGGTGGACTCATTCCTTATTTGTTTGGAGCACTAGCCATGGAAGCAGTAGGACATGCTGGTGGTTTAGTGGTGGAAGAAGTCAGACGGCAGTTTAAGGAAATACCTGGCATTATGGAAGGAACAGCTAAGCCAGACTATGCCACTTGTGTGGATATTGTTACCCGATCAGCCATTAAGCAGATGATTGCGCCAGCGCTCTTGCCTGTGTTAACGCCAGTAGTAATTGCTCTTATGGGCATTTTCTGGTTGTCTCAGATGCTTCCTGGTGAATACGCAGCAGCAAAGATGCTGGGAGGGGTGTTGGTTGGGAGCATAGTAACAGGGATTTTTGTAGCCGTGTCCATGACCTCCGGGGGGGGAGCCTGGGATAATGCAAAAAAATA
>JACQVM010000248.1 GCA_016209785.1 Candidatus Melainabacteria bacterium
AGCTCATTTTGTTCGTGCAGCACTTGAGTCAATGGCTTACCAAGTTGCTGATGTAGCCAAAGATATTGCAGAACATGGAATAAGGATTGAAGAGCTACGGGTAGATGGTGGAGCTACGCGCAACAAATTTATGCTGCAATTTCAAGCTGATTTACTACAGGTTCCTGTACTTAGATCATCTCAACAAGAATCAACTGCATGGGGCGTAGCAGCACTAGCAGGAATAAAGGCTGGGCTAGTATCCGGACTTAATGCAGTGTCTTCCGGCTGGCGACATGACTTGACACTTACACCGCACACTAATCGCACTTTAGAGTACAAAGGTTGGCAAACTGCACTTGACAGCACTTTTGCCTTTGGCAACCATATAACCAAAACATCTAGATAGCTTTAGGAAATCTTTAGTCACTCAAGCGAAACTTTCAAAAGTGCCCTGGTTAATGAAGAGCAGGGTGAGCGTGAGGTATAGTTGCCCATCCTTCCTTCGCCTCGTTAGTAACGCTCACCCTACACTACACAAATGTTCTGAACTAATGACTTACATATATGTCAATTGGATAAGGCTGTTTTCGGAATAGCCTGACTAGACACAGAAGCCCTTCGCATATTGCCTAGAAATGGTAGAAAAATTAGCAGCCCAGCTAAACTGGTGAGCAACAATACTGTGAGCGCGTGTCTAAAGCAGGCAAAGTAAAAAAGAAAGTTGAGCCCATGTCAAGTTCTGACTCTACCCAAATTTGACCACCTGAGCACTCAACAATCTTCTTGCAAATGGCTAAACCAATTCCAGTGCCAGAATACTTAGTTTGCGGATGCAATCGCCGGAACATTTCAAATATGGTGTCTTTATAAACCATATCTATGCCAATTCCATTATCCTTAACTGAAAAGAGCCAGTAAGAGCCCTTATGCTCTGCTGCAATCTCAATACAAGGACTGTCAGCTCTGCGAAACTTAATGGCATTGCTCAAAAGATTTTGGAACACCTCGGTGAGTTGAACATGTCCGGACATCACGTAAGGCAAAGAACCATACAAGACACAAGCCTGATTATCCTTAATTGTCTTATCTAAAGTAGCAATCACTTCTTCAACACACTTGGCAGCATCAATGGGCTCAAGCGCCTGCCCATCTGCGTCAATCTGAGCATAGGCAAGCAAATCATTAACAAGCTCACGCATACGCGAGCCAGCATCAATAATCATTTCCAGAAACTCGTGGGCATTTTTGCCACATTGTCCTCGGCATTCTTCAGACAAATACTTAGAAAAGGTACCTATAGTACGTAATGGCTCTTGCAATTCATGAGCAGCAACAGAGGCAAAGTGTGTCAATTCAACATTTGACTGGGCAAGTTTAACAGCCAGTTGGCTGAGTTCTTGTTGGTGAAGCTGAAGTTCAGTAACATCAAATCCTTCTGCTAAAAGATACACAATCTTTCCATAAGCATCTATTACTGGACGAAGAAACAACACCCCTACACTCCATCTGTGTTGGGCATCGAAAAATTCCAGCTCGCGCCGAGTGATTTGTCCATTAGCAGCTTCCAAAACTGCTTGCTTGACCATATCTTTTGTTTCTTGAGAGTTCCACCAAGGTGCCTCGTAAAACTTAAGCCCTACCAGGGATGAACTTTCAACCCCAAGTGCAGATTCTGCGGTGTTGTTTATGTCAATGATGCTCCCATCAGTCTTCAGGTGGGCCATAAACTGGTGAGAGCTGTCAAACAAATCCTTGTACGGTGCAGCAGCCTCTAAAACAGCAGTTTTGACATGCCGAAGTTCAAGTACAAGCCCCAAATAAGTGCCCAGCATTTCAGCAGCTCCTAGTAAAGGCTTGCTAACAGTCCGTGGTGCCTGACTGAAAAACTCAAGTACACCTAAACAGCTATCCTTACGCTTGATTGGAAAAGCAAATGCCGTCGTGATTCCATCTTGACGTGCTGACAACACACGAGGAAAGTTAACATCTTCACAAACATTGCTAATCCAAAGTGGTGCACAATCCTTCCACACACGACCTGGCAACCCTTCGCCTATCCTAAAGCTTGTCTTTAAGCTCTTTTGTGTAAACGAGTCCGAGGATAAATTGGCACCAACTTGTTGATCGTGACACACCAATGTTCCTTCTAAAACATCTGGAAACCAGGATTGCCCTATGTCCCACTTACCTAACTGGCAAAATGTTTTCAAGCAACGGTCAACAATTGCCTCATCATCCTCTATCTCTCGTATCGAACCTACCGTCTCCAACAATAAAGTAAAGGCTTCCGCCTTTTGTTGGCTCACTGCATTGCCTTCACGATTCATAGCTCACAGTTGCGCACACACAAACTCAAACACGCTGGACTAAAACCATTGAAAATTTGCTTGATAAGGTAATCTATTATTTGGCCTTCCTATACTCTTAACTAGATTTGCCCTAACTGAAGTAACTTATAGCGCATATGCCCAAGAAATTCTCTGCCACTGACAGCACCATACTTATGGTTGCCAGGACACATTGAGGAGTATATACCAGGAGATAGCTTGCACGGTCATTTACATACCGGAGGAGAAATGAGTCAGGTAGTAGTAAGGTCCCAACCAGATGAATACAAACAAGAAATTATTGCTGGAACACATGTAATCTGGTCAGATGCTCCAGAGGCTGTTGGTGGCAAGCTGGCAGGACCTGATCCCCATGAGCTTCTCCTGGCATCGCTAGGAGCTTGTACTTCTATTACCATACAAATGTTTGCTAAGCGCAGAGGTTGGGATCTGCAGCAAGTGTACATAAAACTAAGCGAAGAAAAAGTTGTTGACCCCAATGAGCCAACTGTCCAACTTTCCAGAATTACACGAGATATTGACGTCAAAGGGACCTTGAACGACGAGCAGATTGCTGCACTAAAAGGGGCAGCAGATAAGTGTTTAATTCACAAGTTGCTTGTTGGCCCCAAAACAATTGAAACAACTGTTAGGCATTCCGGCTAATCAATCTATTTATGGACTCCCAAGCATCAGCCTATCGCCTGGATCTTTCAGCCATCCAAGCTCAGCTAAGTACCAAACGCCTAGGAAAGGTGTCGGGCTGGAACAATGAGCTCTGGGATTGCCTTGATTCAACAAATAACCGTGCTTTAGAGTTAGCAGCACAAGGTGCTCCAGAAGGAGTTATTGTAATGGCACACCAGCAAACTGCAGGCCGAGGACGCCTTGGTCGCGCCTGGGTTTCGCCCGCAGACTCAGGCATTTATGCCAGCTTTCTTTTGCGTCCACACTGCTCACACAAAGAGCTTCCTCTCCACACTTTAGCTTGTGGAGTTGCAGCAGCTCAAGCAATTTGGGATTGTGTAGGACTCAAGATTGGGCTTAAATGGGTCAACGATCTTGTCTTCAATGGGAAAAAGTTAGGTGGAATCTTAGCTGAAATGCCCAGCTATGCCACCCATAAAACTGCGGATATCAAACAAAGTCAGTTACCAGCTCTCATAGCAGGCTTTGGGATCAACATCCGTTTTACACAAACAGACATCCCTGAGGAGTTACAGCACAAAATAGCCTGGTTGGAGCAAATTGCAGGACAACCAATCAATCCCAATCTCCTGCTGACTTCTCTAGCAACCAACTTAGAGAAGGTTTACGATGATCTAAACGATGGACATACAAACCAAGTCCTCGAGTCATGGAAAGACTATTCTGTGACACTAGGACGTCCCATTCGTGCTGTATCAGGCAACATGACAATTGAAGGGTTGGCAGTCGACGTTTCTGACACCGGGGGCTTAATTGTTGAAATCAAAGATAGAACCCAGGTGGTGCTCCATGCTGGTGAAATCACCATCCGCGGTGCCAATGGAACCTATGCATAACATAGGTCCTCATCACCTTTCAGTTTATTTATCGCTGCGATGAATAAGGTATACTCGATTTACCTGTCGACATAGCCACCGCTGCAGCAGTTTTCATGATCTGATAAAGGAGGCTTAGCTCTTCATTGTCTTGCGAGCGACGTATCCCTTTCAGCACTGAAAGCTTGCCCAACGCATCTACTATAGAAAATTCATTAACAACAACCCGCACTTCTCCACTACCAGGAATCACGCGCATGCGTCGTCGCCCAAGTCCATCACCAGAAACAAGCATCTTAGGATCAATCCTGACACCCCGTATCAATCCTACTTCCTGTCCTGGCAACAAATCAACGTACTGTCTGTCAGCCAAAACACGTATATCAGAAGATGCTCGATCAGACAAGTCAAGCACTCTGGTTAAGTTGTCTTCAACAATGACCAGCGCTGCTGCATTGGGCTTTGCCACCACAACCCCACTTGGCGTGTCCAGCCTTGTGGTTCGACTCGACTTGGTAAGTACACTTCCACCAATCAGTCTATAGTGACCTGGTGCTATCTCGGACAAGTCAGTCTCTGGCCCAAGCTTAAGTCCTTGGGGAGCGACACTTGGCACATGTGCAACCAACTGCCAGTTACCCTGTCCATCCAAAGTATAATGTCCAGGAGCCGTATAGGAAGTAAGAATAAATGGCTTGGCATTGGCGCTCGGTGACGGCACCACATTCAATGCCTTTTGCCTCGAACCAGGCTCGCCAGAAGGACTGGTGCTAGCTACCTTAAGTTCTTGCAGCCTCTTAAACGGCCAGGCCTGGGCAGTTCCAAGACGCATAGAGTGACAACCCAAGAGCATGTCCCGCTCAATTAACTGCCCTACAGGAACTGCCGCCTTCTGTGCCACCACCCCAAACTTCTGAATAGTCCCGCCCACAGGAGTTCGCTCAACCCCATCGGCCGCAATCAACTCCTCTTCACCAAGCTCGTGTCCAACCAAAACCTCCTGTCCTGGATCTACCTGCGCAACAGGCTCACCATTTACCTGCACCTCCACGGCACTTGGCTCGGGACTATCCAAGTTGGTCACCCGTAATGGCTTGGACTCCATAGCGCTCACCAACACCATTGCCTTCGGCGCTACCATGACATCGGCAAGATGTGTTCTAAACCTCAGTCCATTCTTGCCTGCGCCAGCAAACATTCTGCCATCTTTCAACAACACTGACCGTTCGCCTGTCACCTCGAAAGTTGTCCCACACTCACCAAGAAAGTAGCTATCATGCATCTCGTTAAAGGACATCGCTGTACATGTGTTAGTCGAAACCAAAGTCTGGTTGATTATGTCAGCATTCTCATATCTCTCAATCTCGCGCTGAACAGACGGTACAGTTTGAGTAGGCGGCGGTGTCTTATCTGTAGCAATCACGGTTGGATCTGGTGACGGAGTAGTGTCAGGATCTGGTGGTGGTAGTAGCGTCGCAAGCGTGGTAGTAGTGGTAGTAGTACCACCAGTTGGTGCCGTGTATGAAAAAGGCAGGGTTGCCGTCACAGAGAGTCCATTTACAAAAAGAATTGCATTGTTGCCCGGTAGGCTACCCACTCCTCCATCCACAAGAAGAGCACCGCCACTTGCACTCATGCTTGGTGAAGCACCACCACTAAAGAATATATTGTTGGGCTCTCCTCGAAAAAACAAACGTACAATTCCATTTGATGATGCCGAAGCTGTGCCACCAATGCTAATACTGGTACTTATGCTTGGAGATGCTGTTTGCGCTGGATTTGCATCAATTTGAATAGTGCCATCCCCTGCGTCAGCATTTGGTGGCTGATCATTGTTGCGCAATGCTACCAGCGCAGCCAACGTCGCCTCAGGAGTTGGGTCATTTACAGTCAATGCAATGCCACCACCTATTGCCGTACTTCCGTTGAAATAGCCAGTAGCTTGCACTGTAGTGTTATTAAGTTGAATCATTGCATAATTGCCCGGGTTTGTTTTGTCGCTATTTACCACCGACAAAACGACATTGCCACCAGTTGCTCTAATTACCGCGCCGCTACTGCTGGTAATACGAGAGCCGCACGACACACAGCCAGTCCCACTTTGAATAAAAATGCCATTGTTAGTTAGGTTAGTTGAGGTTGAAAGAATATTACCAACCAAATTAATCAAACGTTGTTGAGCAAGAATACGAAGTTGCCCACCCGTTACGGAAATGTTGTTGACTTGAGAGTCAGCCGCAGCCCCCTGGGCATCCATAATAAGGGCACCATTAGTAACAGTTACGTTTTGGACACGCAAGCGACCAGCAGCCTGCATGCGTGCCTGGAAGGCAGCAGAGGACGGCAACGTTATATTGATGGCCCCCACAGCAGTATTGTCTAAATCTCCTGCCGTGGTAACAATCGCTACATCGCCCCCAGTGGACGTGCCGTCTAACCTAACCGAAGAAATATTCAAAGTAATGCTTCCTAAATCAGGAAAAGGAGCAGCAGCACTAGTGGCTCTAAGCTCAATACCAGAGCCTTGGGCTTCAATGGTACGTGTTCCTGGTGCACTAAATATAATCTGTGTGCCTGCCAGGCGTATACCAGTTTGAAATGTGGCACCGGGCAGCACACCTTGAGCCTTAATTAACAAGTTGCCAGCACCGCCTAGTGTTAAGTTTCCTGGACCAGCATCTATGTCCACTGGAGAATCAGAAATCATAAAATCGCTGCCGTTCATAACATTTGTCATGTTGATACCACCAACACCAGAGCGCACCAAGAGTCGGCC
>JACQVM010000250.1 GCA_016209785.1 Candidatus Melainabacteria bacterium
ATAATGGCAAAGTGATACCAAAACCCCATCTGGGATGCCCCACCAGTAAACTCAGCAAAAATTTGTGCCATGCCAACCGCCAGCGTTGGTCCACCGCCAGTCCTAGCCCAAAGCGTGGTCTCGCCAACGTGGCGGGCCAGTTCATCCATCTCAGCCACAGAAACTGGATAGCCCCAAGCGGCGATAGTGTGAGAAGCCTCTATCGGCTGGCTACCGACTACGCCATGTGGACTGTTTATTGCAAAATAAATCCCCGGAGCCAACACCGCAGCAGAAATTACAGCCATCACTGCTACAAACGCTTCACACAACATGCCTGCATAACCAATGGGTCGTGCGTGAGACTCTCGCGCTATCATCTTGGGGGTAGTCCCGGAGCAGACTAACGAATGAAACCCCGAAATAGCACCACAAGCGATGGTGATAAAACAAAACGGAAAGATGTTGCCGGCAAACAGTGGCCCATTACCGTTGACAAACACCGTGAGCGGTGGCATCTGCATCACAGGGCAAACAAGAGCAATACCCACTGCCAACACAGCTATTGTGCCTATCTTAAGGAACGCCGAGAGGTAATCACGAGGAGCTAAGAGAACCCATACTGGAAGTACCGAGGCGACAAAACCATACACCATAATCACAACAGAAAGCGTAGGACCATCCAGAGTAAACCACTTCGCCAAAGTAGGATTGGCAGCAACCTGCTGACCAGCCACTACAGCAGCCAATGTGAGCACCACTCCAATAATGGAGCCTTCCAACACCTTTCCCGGCCGTATGCTGCGCATGTAGAAACCCACAAATATGGCAATGGGCACAGTCATAGCAAGGGTAAAGGCACCCCAGGGGCTTGCCTTTAAAGCATTCACCACCACCAGCGCAAGCACAGCCATGAGAATGACCATGATAAGGAGAATGGCTATCATAGCCACCACACCAGCCAGCGGCCCTATTTCTTCGGCTGCCATCTGTCCTAGCGACTTGCCCTGGCGGCGCATAGACCCTACAAGAATAACAAAGTCCTGAACAGCGCCTGCCAGCACCACACCAACTACAATCCACAACACACCAGGCAAATAACCAAACTGTGCTGCCAGGATAGGCCCTACCAGTGGTCCCGCACCAGCAATAGCAGCAAAGTGGTGTCCGAAAAGTACCCATTTGTGCATGGGGACAAAATCTTTGCCATCATCAACTACATGGGCTGGTGTAAGGTTAGCGTCATTGAGCTCGAAAACCTTGTTAGCAATAAACTTGCTGTAAAAGCGATATCCAATGGCAAAGCTAGCACTAGCAGCTACTAACAGCCAGACAGCATTAACCTGTTCGTGGCGAGCAATGGCGATTAGTCCCAACGATATCGCTGCCGATAAGGCAACAACAACCCACAATGCTGCTCTTAAGATGGCGTTGACCTTATCACGCACCGCACAACCCTCAGCTCTAGGTCAAGAGTCCGACCAGAGCCGCCGAAAGATAACTAGCAAGAGTTCCACACATCAGTGCCTTAAGACCTATGCGTGCTAGGTCTTGCCGGCGTGATGGTGCAATTTCACCTATGCCACCAAGCTGTATGGCAATGGAGCTAAAGTTTGCAAACCCACACAGAGCAAAAGTAGCAATGGTTTCTGCATGAGATCCTAAAGCAAGCCCGGAGCCCCCTTTTAAGATTGCCGACATATCCATATAGGCAACGAACTCGTTGATTACCAGCTTTTCCCCCATCAGACGTCCTACAGTGTGTGCCTCTGTCCATGGCACACCCAGCAACCAGGCAACTGGCGCAAAAGCCCAACCAAAAACATCCTTAAGAGTAATGTGTGCAAGATTTAGACCAACTGAATCTAGATTTAGCCCACCCCAAGCCAATTGCGAACCCACAAATCCTAAGCATGCATCTATCATGGCAATGAGTGCTATAAAGGCAATAAGCATGCCAACAACATTGAGCCCAATGCGCAGTCCGTCCGAAGCACCATGGGCAGCAGCGTCAATAAGATTGGCATTGGTCCGCTTTACTTCTATCTGGACTTTCCCTTTTGTTTTTGACTCTTCCGTTTCAGGCCAAACCATCTTGGCTATCACCAACGCTCCTGGTGCTGCCATGATGCTTGCAGTTAAAAGATAGCTGGCTTTAATGCCTAGCCCAATATATACAGCAAGAACACCACCGGCTACACAAGCCATAGAACCAGACATAGAAGCTAAGAGCTCACTCATTGTCATGGAGGCAATGTAAGGTCTAATGAGAAGCTGGGCCTCTACTTGTCCAACAAAGATAGAGGCAGCATTTGACAAAGCTTCACTGCCACTAGCCCCCATCACCACTGCTACTACACGCGCTACCAATTTGACCACACGTTGCATAATGCCCAGGTAATAAGAAATTGTGACCAGACTGGAAACAAAGATAATGGTTGGCACTACCCGGAAGGCAAAAATGTAGTCAGCTCCTGGTCCAAAGAGCTTAAGCAAGGTCTCCGGATTCCGCACCAATGGACCAAAAACAAAACCTGCTCCTTCGTCAGAGAAATGCAGAACAGCCGTTACAAAATCACCAATAGTCCTAAAAAGTTGTTGGCCAAGCTCAACTTTAAGAACAAACACTGCCATAAGAATTTGCAAGGCAAGCCCTGACACCACCAGGCGGTAGTTGATGGCCTTGCGATTGTTGGACATTACATAAGCTAAACCAAGTATGGTGGCAACACCAATAAGACCTATCCATTTAGAATCAGCAACCACTTAAGCAGCTCCACCAACACGGCAAACAGCATCTGCTTTATCCAAGCTTTGCTTAAAGGAACTCTGGCTTAAGATCGGCATTTAGGTAACCTTCTGTTTGCATATTAAACTTACCGAGAAAGGTCTTAAAACCAGGTTTTCTCAGTTCTATTTCATGGCCACCATTCCCTAAATATGTATAGAAAAGTGCACCCGCTAGCTGTTGCTGGGTTGCTCCTGTCATAAGTCCTACCTTTTGCCCATCTATCCATACTTCAGCCCCAACTGCTTCATTGTTGCCACCAATCATAAAGTTATGGCGTGTGACAGATACATTTCGGGTTTCAAGCCAAAGCATGGACAAAACCAGAACAACCACGCCTAGCCAAATTCTGTGCGCTCTCGATGTCTTATGAACCACGCTACACGAATTATTGCCAATATCTTCCACTGTTGTGACCTTGATGGCACAATCTGTCATTTACCTCTCTCCACTTGCATAATCATAAACTCCTAATGGTACAGGACTATATCCCTACTAGACTGAGCAACTGGTTCTTGTGGCAACACAGGGTGCCTGGGAGTCCACTCGGGAGCAGCTGACTTGCCAGAAACACTGTGAGTTAATTCACTCACCTGAGGCATCTCAACTTGAGGCAACTCCATAATAATTGGAGCCCCAGGCTGCCGTGGAAGATTAGGAGGAACCAAGTTAATGGTATTTCCTGGCTGATTGACCGGGTTTGATGGCAGACTTTTAGGAATGTTTAGCTGGGGTGGTGGCTCGTTACCAGGCTGTCCTAGTATACCAGAGGAAGGTACCTCTGTTTCTCTGGCACCTTCTAGTCCTGATGGAGCTAAATCTGGAGCAGGAAACTTACCACTATCTTCAATCTTCTGTGTTTGCCCTTGAGACTCTCCTTCTGGTACCTTAGCAGGAGCTATAAAAGAGCCTGGCGGCATGGGATGTTGCTTGTAATAGTCTTCGTTATATAGCCGCCAAATTTTGGCCATTACTGTACCGCCTGTCACATACGTTCCTGGTATGGGCAAGTTGTCATCGTTGCCTCCCCAAACTGCAGTGACAAGATCTGGGGTAAAGCCTATAAACCATATGTCCTTTGATTCATCTGCTGTCCCTGTCTTGCCAGCAACTGGGCGATCCACCAGACGTGCTTGAGTACCTGTACCGCTTGTTACAACCTCCTGCAACATGGACACCAGCTGTGCTGTCGGTTCAGCCTCAAACGATTTATCAACTTTAGTTTCAAACAACTCAATGATTTGTCCCTTGTTGTTTTCAATGCGCCTTAAAACCTGTGGTCGGATAGCAACACCACCACGAGCAAAAGTTGCATAGGCACCTGCCATCTCCAAGGGCGAAACAGCAGAGCTTCCTAAAGCTAACGACAAGTTAGGATCAAGTTTAGCTTGAATACCAGCTAATCGTGCAGTCTCAACAACACTGTCCATGCCTGCCTTTTGTGCCACTCGAACAGCACAAACATTACGAGACAGTGCTAATGCTCTGTGTACAGTTATTTTGCCTAAAAACCGTTTATCAAAGTTCTTAGGAGCATAATCAGGCAACCCCCAAGGCTGCTTAATTACCAAAGGCTCGTCTTCAACTAGGCTATCTGGTGTAATCACTCTCTTAATGAGGGCTGTCAGGTACACAAATGGCTTAAAGGAAGAGCCTACAGTGTGTGGATTGGTAGCCCTGTTCCATTGGTTTTTCCAGAAGTTACCCACGCCACCAACAATGGCTAACACAGCACCATCTTGCACCGTCACGGATACCAATGCACCTTGACTTACTCCCTTGGGAGCCTTTTTAATTGCCTCACCAAGAATTGTCTCACCAGCTTCTTGTGCTACGGGATCGAGGTTAGTGTAAACTCTCAATCCCTGTCGACGCATTTCAGACTGACTGAAACGATCTCGCAAAAGCTCCAGCACATAACTTATATAATATGGATAATTTTGCAAAGGGTTCACCCCTCTCTTAAAAGTAAGTTCCTGCTTCTTAGCCCACTCAGCTTGTTTGCTGGTTATATA
>JACQVM010000251.1 GCA_016209785.1 Candidatus Melainabacteria bacterium
ACTGCTAGCTGAGTGGAAATGGTGAAATACAAGAGACTTGCAAAGGCAATAGAAAAGAATGCTGACTCAGGATGCCCGGACAAAATGACCACCCCGACGCCACCACCGGCAATGACAAATCTCCAGAAAGTTGGGTTGTAGGCTGCCCTGGTAAATAACCAGACAAGAAGCGGGAACAAGGAATTTACTGGTCCAGATAAAAGCTCAAGGTACCATAGGTTGAACGGACATAAGGCATAAATGAGAGATGCAAAAACTGCAGCATAATATCTCAGCCCTAAAAGCCTAGCCAAAAGAAATGTAGAAATTGCTGCTGTAATGATCTCCAGCACCAAGCTTAGGTTGTACATATACATGGTTGGGTGCAAATTGAAGAAAAATCGAAAAGGCGAAAAGACGGTGGCTTGTATGTCTCCAACTAAAGGACAACCAAAACCGCTATAAGAATTCCATAAAGGGATTATGTTTGAGCACCATTGCTTGGCTACTAGAAAGTACATGGGTATCAGCAGCTCGATGACTGATGGGTCCATGGCTCTTGTGGCACCGGTGCTATTGGCTTGAAAGAGGGAGTCCCACTCGCAGAGAAAATTGATCTTAGAGATTGACTGCCCCCAAAAGACTGTTTTGCTAAAGAAGATAAGGACCATTGTCCCCAGTGCTAATATGCAGGCAAGGTCAAGCAGGTGCTCATTCGTTGCATGAGATGGTGTCTTAAGTTGCTCTTTGCTTGCAGAACTGTGAGTCAACATGCTTCCTTAGGTATCACTGGGAATTCTATCCCAAATCTCCCAACCCTGCTTTGTTGCTGCCTTCTGATAAGCAGAAGACAAATCTTTGCGGACTTGATTGTAATAGTCATGCCAAGCTTTGTCGCCACTGGTGATGGTCGCAGGATCGTCAAAATAAACTGACTTTGGTTTGAGCTGCAGGACGCGTGAAATCAGCTCTTTATATGCCTTTTTTGTATAAACCTCGGTAAAGGTATCGCCTACAGGGAGTGGGGGATAAATCCCGGTTAGTTTGGGCAGGATAAAAGAGTTGGCCGTAAAGTAAATTACAGGCTCACCGTGGGACTTTCCCTTGAGAAACTCTGTCTTTTGAAAAAGCTCATCTGCAACATCGGCAGACAAATAAACACCGGATACTAGCTTGGCTGGCTTTTTAATGGCTCCATGCCTCATTACATGCCAGCCGTTAAGATAATGTGGCAATGTGGTTTGGTAGGCAGATGCTAGCTGGGGAAAAACAATTAGTCCGAGTGCTGCAGCAATAGCAAGTTGTGGACCCAGGACAGCTTTTCTTTTTCTTGCAATATGGCAAAATTCGCGCAAGATATCGATCAAAAAGAAACCATATAAGAAATAGAAAGTAACCAGGTTCCAGGGATGAGGTCTGTTGGCATAGTAGGCAAACCATACCAAAATAGTGCTAGCAACACATGCACGATAACTTTGCTTATGGGAAATGGTCCCCTGGGCTGAAAATGCTGTGTAAAGGAGTACAAAAGCAGCATGGGTAAAAATTAACGCAGCTGCCGGGTTGAAACTGCCTTTCCAACCAGAAAGTCCTGTGGAACCAATGAAAGTTGCACAGCCTGCAAGAGTGTAGAGATGATCCCAGCCAGGAAACATGCCAAACACCATTTTATATACTAAGCAAAAGGACAGGTCAGCAGCAATAACGCCAAGACCAAATAGTGCAACTGTAAGTGGCAGACGTTTGAGAAAGCCCGAACCAAAGAGGTCGTGACGGAAGTAAAGGTAAGCTAGCAAACCAACTGCTACAGGTGCTCCAGTTTCAAAGTTGAGGAGCATCAAGAAACCTCCTGTTAAGCCCAAAAGAAAGCTAAGCCTGGCGAGGTTTTCTTTATGCACCATGGTTAAGACCAAAAGTCCTAGTGGTAAGCCAAGTGCTCGCCAAGGGGTGTTATTGGGGAAGTGAAATCCAAGCTGATTAAAGTGGTACCACGGGGCAATAAATGCTAGCGCAATAAAAGGAGCAAAACGTGAACCTTTTGACCAGTGTTGAAAAAGGAAGGCTGCCATCAAAAGAAACACTATCTGCATTATGCGAATTATTTGCACGTCAGTACCAAAATCAATAATCCCAAAGTATTTTTGCCAGGCGCCGGTGATAAGTGGCATAACAAGCCCATACAATGGTTTTACATCTTGAGTCAACACATGACCTGCTCCCAGACGCTCTCCATGTGAAACCACCAGGGTGTAGTGCGCCTGGACGCGCATTAGATCTTCAGGTGAATCAGCAGACAAATCCAGCGGTGCAAAAAAACCTGGGACAAGCAGCACAACAAGAAGTGCTACCGTGGCAAACAAATACTCAGGTTTAGCCCGAGCACTTTCCAGATGCCGGGCATACAAGTATATCAGCGCTGTAGCTATGACACCTATCAGCAGGCTCATAGTCTCTTGCCACCACCAGAAGTAGCTTGACAAGAAAAACAGAACCATGATCAAGGCAAGTGCTCGTGCCACCCAGACGCTTGTTCTCATGAAAAGATTACTTGTTGCTATTTTGTGCAACAAACTAGCCCCTAAGACCAGTAGGGCTGTAGCACCAAGTGCCAGCAGGTGACCTCGTCTTTGACCCGATGTGTCAATAGCCGATGTCCAGGCAAACAAAAATGTGTTCAAATCGCCCACTTTCATTGGGTGAACAGTTGGCGAGAAAAACAGAACTCGAAAACAAAGAATCGATACAAGTCCGGCGCATGCTGCAGCAAGAAGCTTAACGTTGCTGTTTTTTTTTACTGGGTCCTCCAAAGGTAAGTCTCCTCCCGGCACTACAAATTAACCAACCTTCAGCTCTATCTGGAACAGCCTGGAGCTGATTTGGATTGCTTCACATTGTGTGAACC
>JACQVM010000279.1 GCA_016209785.1 Candidatus Melainabacteria bacterium
ACATAGAGCTGGACACAGCAGCACTTGGGAGCCTTGGGTGGATATCTTTGTAGCTGCCAAGAATGAATCCAGGGTAATTGAAAACTGTGTCCGTAACCTTTTTAAGGTTAATTATGCCAAGTTTCACGTTTGGATTATCGATGATGGCTCTACAGATACTATGCCGGAAATTTTAAGAGGTCTTGAAGAAGAGTTCCCTAACCTTCGAGTCTTGCGCAGAGCACCAGGCAGCTGTCCTGGTAAGTCGGCTGCTTTGAATGATGCGCTTGCCCTATGTCGCGGAGAAGTGATTGGTGTGTTTGATGCAGATGCTTACGTGGCGCCGGAGTTTTTGAGTTTAATGTTGCCGTTACTGCAAGGGGAAGGCGTTGGCGCTGTTCAGGCACAAAAAAGAATATATGAACACCAAAAAGGCTCTTTAGTAAACTGCCAATCGTCTGAATATGCTTTGGATACCTATTTTCAAACTGGACGTGACCTTATAGGTGGTGCAGTAGAGCTGCGGGGCAATGGACAACTTATTAAGCGCACAGCACTCATTGATGTTGGGGGGTGGAACAACAAGGCTATTACTGATGACCTCGATCTGACAATGCGTTTGTTAATCAATAAGTGGGATGTGAGATTTTGTCCTGAAGCTATAGTGTGGGAGGAAGGTGTTACTAGCCTCAAAGCACTTCTGAGGCAGAGAAAGCGCTGGGCCGAAGGCAGCATTCGACGCTATCTGGATTACATTTTGCCTCTGAATTCCCCAACACGGCTGTCACTTGTAGAGAGATTGGACACGCTTGCGTTTACAACTTATTTCGTGGTGCCAGCGCTTATATTCTTAGAAGTTATGAGTGAAGCAATTGAGCTGGCTGCCGGTGGCCCGACACACCCCAAGTTTCTCTTGTTTCTGACTGCTGTGGTGGTCATTATTAGCCAGCTTAACTTGTTTGTGGCTATTAGGCTCTATCGTCCTAAGCTTCGTTCTTGGGAAACCTTTAGGCACACCTTTGAGGTCAACGCATATGTTTTTGCGCACTGGGTGCCATGTGTATTTTTCTCACTCAGTCAGATAATGTTTAGGCAGCAAAAATCAGCTTGGCAGCCTACCGAACACATTGGTCAACCTGCACCACGATAAAGCAATCACATCGAATATTGACAAGTGGTATCACGGCCAGCATCATCGCTTGCAAAGATGGCCGAGGCACAAAGAAATTTTTTTATGCCGCTGACAATTGAGTAGACTGCCCAAGCAGTGTCAGTTTTGACCTTTTTGCTATTGTTTTTTGGCAAGGGCAAATATGGACCTATTAGAGAAAATGGGTACAATTGTGTTGTCTAAGGGCCACAATGGCCCGAGATATGTCAGGTGATTGCTAAGAGATGGAGAATTGCATGCGTAACAAATTAGCGTCCTCTTTAGTGCTAGCTATGGCTCTGATCGGTTCGGTGGTGGCTGCTCCGTCATATGCCGACGATGATGGTATGTTTAAGAGCATCGTCCAGCTTCCAGTCAGGATGCTTGGTTCGGCTGCGGGTGGAGCAATTGGAATGCCCGAAGGTGCCGTTAAGGATGGTGTCAAGGGTTGTCAAATGGCCACAAAGTGGGTGGCAGGCAAACTGGGTGACGAGGATGGTAAATACCAGACTTGGGCTGGTATGCTTTTCGGCGGACCAGTTGGGCTAGCTGGTGGTGGTGCATATGGTGTTTTTGATGGTGGTTGGCATGGTATGAAGACTGGTTGGGAAAAGCCATTTTCGAAAGAATCCTTTACTTTTAAGGAAGAATAGTTCATACGCTCAGGGTGAGTAATTTGCCCCGGCAGGAAGTGCTGTGGCTGGTTTAATAGGGCCATCGTCATATATGTAATGGTGATAGCAAATGAAAAAGAAATGTATTGGGTTAGTTGTTGCTTGTGCGCTCTCGTGTGGAGTGGCATTGCCATCATATGCTGATGGCCCGTTGGGAAATGTGAGCAGCCTGTTTGGCGCGGTGACTGCCGTAATTATTGATGTCCCACAAGGAATTCTTGTGGATTCTCTTTATCGGATGCCTTTGAAAACTACCAAGATATTGGCAGAAAAATTTGGTGATGAAAAAGGACTTCAGCAAAATATGGCGGGTGCAATGCTGGGTATTCCGGCTGGCTTTCTCTGGGGTATTCCCTATGGGGCACTCCACGGATGGCATCACGGATTGTCTGTTGGTTGGGACAAGCCGTTTAGTACGGAGTCCTATCTCGTCACTGAGGAAAAGTAGTTACTAAATTATTGCCTGGTCGCTGAGCCAAACGCCAGGCATGTATTAGAAAGACGGTGATGTAAATGAAGAAAAAAACTCTAGGTCAAGTCCTGTGCCCTGTGGCACTCATGACTTTGGCGGTGGCACCGGCTCTTGCTCTGGATTATGAGGCTAAGCCTATAATGTGGTGTTTACAGGCCCCATTTCGACTAGCCGGTGGGCTTAGCGGTGCCTTAGTAAGTGGTGGATTTAGTGGTCCTGTCGATGATGGATACCACTGGTTCCTAAAGGGCACACAGCATGTTGCGGGTAAGTTGGGTGATGAGAAGGGAGCCGCACAGATTGCAGCTGCCGTTCCCACCGGTGGTGCTGTTGGACTAGTGTTGGGAGCTGGCTATGGTGTGGTGGATGGTGGTTGGCATGGTTTCAAGAAGGGCTGGGAAAAGCCCTTCAGCCGGTGGTCCTATATCACTATGGAAGAAAAATAGTTTGAGTTATGTGGTGCAAGACAAAACGCCTCCCCTAGAAACTGAAGATGGTGAAGGATATGCGGAAAAAAATTCTCTCCTCAATGCTTGCAACTGTTGCGCTGACTTGCGGACTGGCCGCGTCCGTGTTAGCTTATCCGGCTCGTCCGGAATCAGCAAGGGTTGTTTATGAGCTTTGGTACTTTCCTGTGCGGTTGGTGAGTATGACCTCAGCAGTGGCTTGGGATGTTCCGACAGCTTCATTCCAAGATGGTGTGAAAGGCTCCATTGGCGGTACCAAGATGGTTGCTCGCAATTTGGGCAAAGAAGATGGGGTCTACGAAATGGTTGCTGGTGCTATTACTGGCGGACCAGTTGGCTGGCTTGGTGGATCTCTTTATGGGGTCATCCATGGCTTGGGCTATGGTGCCAATCATGGATTTGTTGGTTATCCCAGCCCACACAGTGGCAGCCACAGCATGCTTTTTCAAGGCAAGCAGTATGTGGTTCCTTACGATGACAACTATTAAATCGTAGTCATCGTTCTCACCGTCAACGGTTAGTCATTTAGTTTGGCTCAATAGTAGGCATTAACCTAGAGA
>JACQVM010000254.1 GCA_016209785.1 Candidatus Melainabacteria bacterium
CCAGTTTTGGGAAAGAGCTTGTTTACAATCCGGATAAGGCGAGCATGGTCTGGATTGTAAGGATTGGGCAGCGTAGCACGAGTTAGCCGCTTAACTAGGTCGGCGCTGTAATACCAGCCAGCAATAGGGAGCCCTACCCATAGCCCAAGAAACAACGTGACCCAGGTCCATGGGAGCCCAAAGTACATCAGTGCTCCTGCCACAAGAGCACCCATAAGCGCGATTCCCACAAGCGTTTGGATTGTAGTCCAAACAATACGCCAAGTAACCGCGCTTTGCTTAAAGCCAGAACCTGGCTTCTTACCTGGCCTTATGAAGTAAGACATGTGTGTATCTCCAAACCTCCTGACAGCCCGTCAACCAAGCTGTGAGAGATTTCTGCAAGGGGGTGTTGGCACGACAAAAGCTAGCTACTCAACCTAAACATCACCTTATGGCAATGCTGCAAGTTCAAACGTGGCTGAAGGCGTGTGTAGAAGCGGTGTGTATAAGCCCTTCTTGAGGCAAAGAAAATTAGCAGGATAAAACTAGCCAATGAAAGGCTTTAAATCCAAGTCAACTTTAGGTCGCTGATAGCTGTTTTAACTGGGCAACAGTAAGTTTTAGCGGGACCGCCAGGGTCGAGTGGGGACTTAAAGGTTAGAGGGAGTGCCATGTGCGTATGGTTCTGCCAAATGTGGCAGAAAGCTAAAGGCGCCAATTACAGTTGGCGTAGCTGCCAGCACTCTATTGTCGGTCCCGATATTTTTGGGATATCTCCCTGAAGGTGCTTGTCCTGGCGGATGAACAAATAGGGTGATTATTGGTGTTTGAGATGCCAAGTTATAGCTTGATGGCACCAACGATCATTTGTCTAATGGCTGCATACTTTGCCGATTGAGTAATGTCATCGGTTCGCGGATGAGCAAAGTCGATTTCTATAATCTCAGGTTGCATCACCGGCGGCTGTCCAAAGGCAACAATTTTGTCGGATAACATGATGGCTTCATGGATGTCGTGCGTGACAATGATCACGGCACATCCGGTCTCTTGCCAAAGCTGTTGGAGCAGGGCATACATTTCGTAGCGAGTGTCAATATCTAGTGCTGAAAATGGCTCATCCAGGAGAATGACTTTTGGTTTGCGCACCAGGCAGCGAGCCAGACCCAATCGTTTTCGCATACCACCGGACAGCTCTGTAGGATAGCGACTTCTTTCTGCTATTAAGCCAACTTCTTCCAGTATTTGCGCTACTGCGGCATCGTCAGGGTATGGAGGCGGACCACTGCCAATTTTGACGTTCTGCCAGACGGTGAACCAGGGATAGGCGTCGTAATTCTGATGTAAGAAGCGCAGATAGCCGTTTGATTGAGCTTCTGAATCTGCATGAATAATGCAACCGGATTGCTGCTTGGCTAACATGGCGATTAATCTAAGCGTGCTTGATTTGCCGCATCCTGATGGACCAACAATGGAAGTAATCTGCCCGGCAGCAAAGGCTATGTTTACATCGAGCAGTACGCTCTTGTCAGCGTAGGAGAAGCCTACATTGACAAATTCAATTGCTGGCTGTTGGGTGACAATCATTTGTTTCCTCCACATCAATGCTTGGTGGTTTGCTGCCAGGCAAACAGTCTTTCACCAACCCTTTGGAGCAATAGGTCAGTGGAGAGCCCGATTATGCCAAATACGATGATTCCGGCGAACAAATCGTCCAAGCGAAGAAAGCGCTGACTGATGGCTACAAAATGACCCAAGCCTTGTTCCGAACCAATCAGTTCAGCCACCACCAAAAAGGTCCAGGTGGCACTTAAATTGATGCGCAAGACATCGAAGACTCTTGGTCCGGCTGCTGGCAAAATCACTTGCAAGAAGATGCCCCAGTTCGATAAGCCACTGGTCATAGCCATTTCTAAATAACCTGTCTCAGTATCTTCCACTACATCGATTACCATTTGCACGACAAAAAACACGACACCAACAAAAACCACGGCATATTTGAATAACTCATCGACACCGCAGTAAACGATAAGCAGCGCTACAAATGCAGTGGGCGGAATATAGCGCAGAAAACTGTTGATTGGTGTAATCAGCTGCTTGGCGGCAAGAAACGAGCCAGCAGCAAGTCCTACGGCTACCCCAACCATGCTAGCGGCCGAAAAGCCAATGACTATTCTGCTAAAGCTAATCAAACCTTCCTTCAGCAGTGTGCCATTTAAGGTAAGCGTAAATAAGGATGTGAGCACCGCTTGGGGGGCTGGTATGAACTTACTGGGCAATACGTCTGTGGCGCAACCTATCCACCACAGGGCAATCATGGCTAGCGGTGACAGCCAATATACCGCTGAAATAAGTGTCGAACGCTGTTTGGGTACACCTACGCTGAAGGTAAGTGTGGTGGCTGCTCCAGATTTGACCAGGGCTAACCAGAACACTGTAAGACAGCCGACAAATACCACCAGCGCAGCACAGACTTGCAGCAGGTCGATTTTTTTGCGCTCGGTCACGGCAGATGGGGAAAAAGTTGCACTGTTTGCTGAATCAATGGCCACGGAGGTCATCATTGAGCTGGTATCAGGAAGTGCTTTGATAATGCCTTGATCTTTCCAAAACTTTCCCGCGTCAGCCAGTGTCGATTCCAAACGTGCAGGTCGCAGGGCATCTTTGCAGAGATATTTCTGATTCATTGCTTGATCAGCCAACCTCAGTCCAGCCATCATAATTTCTACGTCCTGGATGTCCATGTGGAAACCATCGGCAATCGGCTTGCGGCATTCCTTCGGATGGGTGATCATATAATCAACAGATTTTTGCCATCCTCGAAGGAAATTTTGGAGAAGAGGCTGGTTTTGCAATAGTCTCGGCGATACGACCAGCACGTCTACCACATAGCCTGGATAGTCCCGTGTCGTGACTAGCACCTTGCCCTTTCCTGTTTTGCGAGCGCTAGAGATGAAGGGTTCCCAGGTTACGGCTGCATCGACTGAGCCACCAACAAATGCTTGCCCGGCACTGGAGGGGTCTTCTACTTTGACTTGGACAACGTCAGCTGGGGTTAGCTTAGCCTCTTGCAGTACTTTGTAGAGCAGATAGTGTGAAGG
>JACQVM010000243.1 GCA_016209785.1 Candidatus Melainabacteria bacterium
CCATTGATCCTACTGTCGAGCAAAAGGCAATACTGTTATGTGTTCATGGACTAAGTCTAAATGCTCGCGCATTTGCTGAGCTTGCAAATAAGCTTGCCCCACGTGGATTTATGGTAATTGCTTTTAACATGAGGGGCTTTGGAACAAATTTGTTTTCTAAAGGCTCAGACAAGTTTGAACCAAAGGCATGCCTTGACGATCTCTACCTTGTGATGAAGATATTGCATCGAGATAGCCCCAATGTACCTGTTTTTTTGCTGGGCGAGTCAGTAGGTGGAGCAATGGTCCTTAATCTAGCTGCCAGACATCCTGAGCTGGTCAAAGGGGTAATTTGCTCTGTGCCTTCTGGAAAGCGATTTGGCAGCTTTAGCGAAAGCATGCTAGTTGCTGGACAATATTTCAATAGCTCCAAGCGGCCATTTGATATTGGACAACGTATCATTGAGCAAGCCACCACTGACCCTAAGGTGCGTGAGAAATGGTCTAACGATCCAATTAATCGTAGGAAGCTGTCTCCTTCCGAGCTGGTTGCCTTTCAGGAATTCATGGATGAAAGTGAGAGACTTGCCAGACAGATTAAGACTTTGCCAGTCATCATGTTTCAAGGACTCAGTGATCAGCTTGTACGACCAGAAGGTAGTGCGAATGTATATCTTTCGCTTGATACCAAAGACAAAGACTTCATTGTGCTTGGACGCTCTGAACACCTCATCTTTGAAATGGGGCAAACTCCAAGCTGGGTAATTGAGGCACTGTGCAGCTGGTTAGAAGCTCATCTCTAGAGGCTCAAAAGACTTCTAACAAATCTCCAGCATGGTAAGGGCATGTTATTCTGTTGGATGTCTAGTAGATTCCTGAGTCAACCGGCACACTAAACCCCGTGCAATCAACGTACAGCCTAACTGCTTGTCAGGTACAACGCAATAAAGACAAAGCAGCAACAGGTCATCATGAGGGAAGTCAAAAAACCCTCAAACAATGGTGTTACGCTAGCCTAGCTTTTGTCATATTATTTTGTCTTTATAGCAAGCAAGCCTTCAGCCAAGAATCTTCACAGCCGCAACATCTTACTGGGCTGGCAGAGTTTCATTTCCTGTCAGCCACAAAGCTCGGGCAAACTGCCCGGCTAATTGCAGGCTGCCACTCGACAGCCTGCCAGTGCTTTGAAGTTAAGATACAAAACAACAGCTCTGAGATAGTGACAATAGACGGAGATTTAGCACAAGCAGAAGTTGCCGGAAACACTATAAGGGCCGCTTCAGTTAGTGAGCTCCGCCACAGCCTAGGCTGCGGGCTATCACTTGCTGACAAGGGTTTGCTCTCCACAGCCTCTCTTGTTTCACTAGGGCTTGCTGGACCACTGCTATATGACTTCATCTCCAAAAATCCATACCCTAAGGCCGCACTAGGACCAGATGGCACTAGGCACTCCATCGAAATTCAGCGACTCGGGCGCAGGCTTCTCTTGCCCAACGACGAAACTACTGGCTACTTGTGTTTTCCGCTTAAGGCAAGCACAACTGTCTCAACTATCCGTATACCAGCACATTCCATTACTAATTCTGGCCGCATTACCATTGATACTACACATTAAACACGACCTAGGTATTGTTAGAATAATCATGTTTGAAACTATGAATAGGAGTTATCAAGGGATGTGTCTTTTTAGCAAAGCAAGCCAACACTTACTCATGGCCGTGGTGTTATGTGTAGTTGCGTTGACGCTTATCACCTCGGGTGTGACAGCTCTATCAGGTGAGCATGGCAAAGACAAAATCCTTATTGGTAAGAAAGAAAAAATGACAACAACAGACCCTACAGTAGTAATGGAAACAACCAAAGGCACAATTAAAATCCAGGTTTTCAAGAATGACTCACCTATAACTGCAAACAATTTTTTGGATTTAGTTCAACGAGGCTTTTACAACGGCTTAACCTTTCATCGCTATGAGCCTGGCTTTGTTATTCAGGGCGGTGATCCTAAAGGCGATGGCACCGGTGGTTTCATTGATCCACAAACTAAAACAGAGCGTAGAATTCCTTTAGAGGTCAAACCAGGATTAAGACATGATTCTCAAGGTGTGTTAGCAATGGCACGATCGAGCGATCCTAATTCGGCAAGCTCGCAATTTTATATCACCTTAGGTGCAGCTTCTTTTCTTGATATGCAATATGCTGTTTTTGGCAAAGTAATTGATGGAATGTCAGTGGTCCAGCAACTGCGTAAAGGGGACCACATGACAAAAGTGAGCATGCTAGAACCTGCTGCCAGATAGAGCTTAAACCTTAATGTAACGCCCAGAGGTCCAGGCACTACCACCAGCACCAACAGCTACGCCTAAGAAAAGCAAGACCATAAAAGTTGGGGTCAAGCCATAACTAAAATCCTTAGGCAGCACCGGCAAAAGTCCTATAAGCTGCCCGGTAACGTGCATCTCCAGGTATGCTTGGGTTGCCCATATAATTCCAATGGAAAGCATTGCTGAAGCCATTCCATAAATTGCCCCTTGCAGCACAAGCGGGCATTTGATGTACCAAGGATTCACCCCCATGAGGCTTAGAATCTCAATTTCACGGTGCCGCGATTGAATCACCAGTTGAACTGTGTTGCCTATAACTACAAGCGTAGCTGCTGTAAGAGCAGCCGTCACAGCCACACCTGCTGCCTCTAGAAAATGCCTAAACCGGTTGATATGCCGTGCTACCTTAAGCGGATACCTGATATGCTCAACACCTGCCAAACTCTTAAGAGTTTGTGCTGTTTTTTCCACAGCCTCCATCGAGATAAGCTGCACATGCAGAGTATTAGGTAGAGGATTATTAAGTGAGGCAACCTTAAATGCTGATTGCATTTCCTCCCAAGCAACTTCTTTGGGCACTATCTCTACAAGCTTAACTTCGTGCAGTTGGCTCACTTGCCGGGCAACTGCTCGTGGATCAAAACCATCTTTAAGATAGGCGGAAATCTCAAGCTGTGAGCCCCACGAAGCAATAACATTTTTGAGCGTCATAGTAAATTGCAGAATGCCACCAAATATGGTGAGCGCAATTGCCAGTATGCTTATGACAAGCCAACTGGACCAGCCACTTTGCCTGAGTCCAAGAACTGTTTCCACAGCAACACGGGAGCAAATACGAATTTGTCTCATAACTCTTATCCAATTGCCTCTACTTCATACATTCCACTATCAACATCACCCACAACCTGTCCTTGCCTTAAGCTAATCACCCGACGACGTAAGGCATTGACAATCACAAGATCATGTGTGGAGATGAGCACTGTAGTACCTCTTTGACATATACGTTCCAATAGCTGGAC
>JACQVM010000246.1 GCA_016209785.1 Candidatus Melainabacteria bacterium
AAAGACATGGTTGCAGCCAACATAGTTAAACAAATTGAGTGGACACTGTCTCTGGTGTCCGCAGGGAGCAAGGCGTGAACTTACCTTTTGGAGCCAAGCTTACTGGCGTGGGAGGAGCCGTGCCTGCTCAGGTTGTGACAAATGCTGACCTAGAGAAGCTGGTAGATACCTCTGATGAGTGGATTACCACCCGAACGGGCATTCGGGAGCGCCGCATTGTTACCCAGGGCGAGACTGCCACCAGCTTAGCTATTGAGGCTGCCAAACAAGCAATAAGTTATGCAGGAGTCGACCCAAGTATTATTGACCTCATTATTGTTGCTACCTCTACTCCTGATAATCTTTATCCATCTACAGCATGCATGATTCAGGCCTCAATTGGTGCTAGCCACTCTGCTGCTTTTGATTTAGAAGCAGCTTGCACAGGCATAATTTATGCGCTCGCTGTAGCGCAACAGTTTATTGGTTCTGGAACTTATAAGACAGTGCTTATTATTGGGGTGGATGTCCACTCACGGTTTTTAAACTGGGAAGATCGCAATACTTGTGTTTTGTTTGGCGATGGTGCAGGTGCCCTTCTCTTGCAGGCTTCTGAGGAAGAAAACAATATTTTGGCTACTTATTTGCGTGCTGATGGTACTGGCGGACATTTGCTCCAGATACCTAATCTTGGCACCAACTATCCTCATGCTGGAAGCACGCCACCTAAGGCAATGCACCGCTTCCTGCATATGAACGGGCGAGCAGTCTATGGGTTTGCTATCAATGCAGTTCCGGAGGCAGTCCGAGCAGCCTGTGTTAAGGCAGGTATTGCAGTGGAAGACATTGATTTTTTGGTTCCACACCAGGCTAATCGCCGAATTATAAATGCTGCTGCTGAAAGACTTGGACTACGCCAAGAGCAGATTGTATGCAACGTTGACCAATATGGTAATACATCAGCCGCCTCGATACCGCTTGCGTTACGTGATGGCATTATGCGAGGTCAGATAAAGCCACCGGCAACCTGTGTTCTTGTAGGCTTTGGTGGTGGCTTAACCTGGGGGTCGGCCATAATTCGCTGGACGGCTTGCAACCATAAGAAGGAGAAGGCATAGCCAATGAGCAAACTTGCTTGTATTTTCCCAGGGCAAGGATCTCAAAGTGTTGGCATGGGGAAAGATTTATTTGAGACCCACGCTACTGCTATGGAGGCTTTCCAAATCATCGATAAGATGGCTGAAAGGAGCCTTACTGGTCTTTGTTTTCAAGGACCCGAACAAGAATTAAAAAGAACCATTAATACTCAGCCCTCTATACTGGCTGTCTCACTGGCTGCCTGGAGATGCTATCAGGCGCTGGGTGGTCCGACTCCAGAGTTTGTGGCAGGGCATAGCCTTGGTGAATTCTCAGCCTTGGCTGCTGCTGGGGTTATTTCGCTGGAGTCAACTGTACGGTTGGTCTTACGTCGTGCTGAGCTTATGGAGCAGTGCCCGCCAGGTGCTATGTCGGCCATTATTGGTTTGGATGCTTACACACTTGAACTCTTGTGTCTTGAGGTAAACAAATTGCTTGGCGGCAATGGATGCGCGAAGACTCCCGGTGTAGTAGTGGCCAACCTTAACACGCGAGAACAGATGGTTATTTCAGGGAGTCCGCTCGCTGTATCTAAGGCCTCTGAGCTGGCAAAGGGCATGGGAGGAAAAGTGATACCACTTCCGGTGGGAGGTGCCTTTCATTCGCCCTTGATGGCAGCAGCCTCCCAAGAATTTGCGATAGAGATAGAAAAATGTGGATTTGACGATGCGCTTTTCCCGGTGGTGCAGAATGTTGATGCCGGTAGTGCCACTGCAGCCGATGTCATAAAAACCAAATTGGCAAAGCAGATGGACAACCCGGTTTACTGGTGTGAGACAATTGAATACTTGCTGTCGCAAGGTGTTGACACCTTCGTTGAGATTGGTCCAGGCAAGGCTCTTTCGGGCATGGTAAAGAAGATAGATAAGTCTGCCAGGGTTTTGAATATTTGTGATGCAGCTACACTTGAGGCTACGCTGCAGGTTCTCAAGCAAGCATTGAGAATATGACCAAGGAGAAAGTTGGCATGACCAGTGCCATAATCTTGGCTGGTGGGCGAGGCGAGCGTTTGCGGCCTCTAACTGCCGATAGACCTAAAGCAATGATTGAAGTTCAAGGTGTGCCACTTTTAGCATACCAGCTCCAGTGGCTTGCCTTGTATGGCATCAACAATATAATGATAGCTTGCGGTTATCGATATGAAACTATCCAGGACTATTTTGCTGATGGGAGTCAGTGGCAAGTAAAGCTTCAGTATTCACTTGAGAAGCAAGCTTTAGGGCGTGGAGGGGCTCTTAAGCAGGCTATAAAAAATCTTAATGGCCATGATGATGCTATTGTGGCTGTCAATGGAGATGTGTTGAGCAGCCAGCCGTTGGATGATCTTTTACGCTTTCACCGGCGATATGCTTGCCTTGCTACCATTGCAACTGTTCCATTGCGCAGTCCTTATGGGATTGTTGATTTAGCCGATGATGTGACTGTAGCTGGTTTTCGTGAAAAGCCTGAGCTTCCTTACAGGATAAATGCTGGAATATATGTGCTGGACCCGGCAATTGTTGAATGTTTACCTGATATGGGTGACCACGAGGTAACCACATTTCCTCATTTAGCCAAGGAAGGTCAGCTTAGGGCATATCACTCGGAACATTATTGGAGAGCAATTGATACAGTAAAGGATCTTTCCAACCTAGCCAACGAGCTTGAGAATCTTCCTGCCGAGAAGTTACCCCAGTTGTTATGCCGCAAGGTGTAGTTACCCCACTTATTTGGGGTATATAATTGCTGGACTGCGTTACACTTGACTAGCGATTAAAACCTAAGGCATGGTCTAAAGGCACGCAAGCGCTTGAGCGATGTAAGGTACTTGGGGATGGGTAATAGCCTAGAGAGGCTTTTATAAGGAATCTTGAAATGGCTGCTGAAGATGAAATTACACGAGTCCAGGAAGGGTCAACGGAAGGTGTCGAAAACCCTATAAAAGGGGGTGTCTTGAACAAGGATGTAAGTCCTGAGGATATAAGTCGCGCTTCCCAAAATCCAAGCGATCAAACGACTGCCGAATTCTTGAAGCAAACTCCTGTGGAGTTGACTGACTCGCAGAAGGGCAATGCTGACGATATTGACCGTGGTGCAGGCCGTGACATTCGGGCAGAAGAAGCTAATTCATGGAACCAGGAGCAAGCCTTTAACCAGAACAACTGGAACTTCAAAGATCCTGATGATGCTCAGGGTGCACGTCAAACCGGGCAGTGGTTAGAAAATGCTATCAAGGACAAGTTTAAAGGCAACGATGTATCGTTTGACAATTTAAGAAACGTATACACTGAGGCTAAGTGGCCAGATGGCACGCCATTATCTAAGCAGGATTTAGACATGGCTAAAGAGGTCTTGATGCGTTTTAGTCAAATCCGTCAGGTTAAGGATAACTGGGGTTTCGATACAGGCATCAGTTTGGGCGACGCTAAAGCATTAACCAAAAAGTAGCTAGTGTCCTGAGGGCTGGCTTTAAGATTGATGCCATTTGAAAGAAAATGCCTGATATCTGTGCGTCATCAAGCCAGGACATTTTCTGTTATTTTGCGTACAGTGATGGTGCGTATAGCAAGCTCATGAAAGAATGGTTCTGGAGGAACACAGACCTCTGGTGGCAGAACGCCTTTGTCGCTAATCAGTCCTTGTCCAACCATTTGCGCTACTATTGATGGTGGCACTCCGGTGTCGAGCGCGCCACAAGAAACTTTCCAATGTGGATGGGAGTATACTGTCGTCTCCATTCTTACAAGGGATTTCTTCCTGTTTTTGGTTCCTTTAACATCGACCCGTATAACCTCACAATCATCAGGATCTTCATTGGGAGTTGGAAACCTTTCTAACAGTTTTGCAAGAACTTTACGTGGAACGGCGGGACCCTCGGCAAGTGAAACAGGTTCAGAACTGCCAAACCCAAGCTCCACTAGAAACTTAAGCCTTTCATGGAAATCAGTTGGCAATCCTAGACGGAACGTAACGTTTGTGATTCCTTTATCCTTAAATGAAACAGGCAATGTTGCAACTTCAGAATGCAGGGTAAAAATGGCTTTTGTACGTCCTACTGGATGAGGAAAGTCTACAAGAATCTCGCCAGACATTGGTGGCTTGGCAGCAAACTCACCATTTTCAAAGACCATGGGCTCTTTGGTGTACTCATCTAAGATTGTATCGAGTGCATAAGGAGGAAAAAATGGATGCTCTGTTTTTGTAAAATCCACGCACCCATCTATGATGTCTATGGATTCAACCTGTTCGAGATCTGCAACAGCATGGGCAGCCATGATGTTGGTCATCCCAGGGGCTGCTCCCATACCGATGACAGCCAAAAGGTTCTTCTCCAAAAACTTTTGATGAAGCTCTAGCTGCCGCCGAGTTATATGAAAAAGACCACCTAAATCAACATAATGACAGCGAGCTGCAAGGGCTGCTTCCATGACATTCATGTTGAAATAGTAAGGTGTTGAATTTACTACAACTGTGGCTCCTTGGAGTACCTGAGCCAATTGACTTGCATTCCGGATGTCCGCAAAGGCAGTGTACAACTTGGGGCTGTTTAGCTTTGCTTTGAGCTCGGACGCTTTAGTCTCATTAAAATCGGCAATGACAACGCCATTTGCAGTAGCAGACTCGCACAAATCTTTAACGATAACCTGACCCATTGCGCCAGCACCGCCTAGTACAACAATCTTCACTGTCTCCTCCGGGGTTGTGATGGACCCCAAGTTTAGCATTGGTTAGACACGTTAGGAGACGACCTGGATGTGGATGCACATATGTTGTGGCCAAGCTAGATGGCGGTTACGTTATTGTCCAAACTGACACACTAATTAAAAGCGACGGGCTCCACTCTCGCCAGAGCTGGAGTTTTGCTCGGTATAGGTT
>JACQVM010000247.1 GCA_016209785.1 Candidatus Melainabacteria bacterium
CATGAATATAGGTAAGGGCAACAAGAGTCCTTTTGTTTCTGGGTAAGTCAACACCCGCTATTCGAGCCATCCATTTCTCTCCATTATTGTAACCGCTCCGTCGCCTTCGTCCCTCGGCTCCTCCGCTCGTTTACCTCGCTCACTGCGACCGGCTCATCGCAGCTCTTGCTCGCTCAATCCTCGTCACTCAACCTCCGTCGCCTTCGGATCATCAAGATCCGTACCGGCTGCTGCATCCCTTGCAGCCTTCACTTACTGCCTCCTCCGCTCGTTTACCTCATCGGACATCTTACTTATCCTTGGCGCTGTTTGTGCTTTGGATTTTCACAAATGACAGCCACTCGTCCTTTTCGACGAATGATCTTGCACTTATCACAGATTTTCTTGACAGAAGCTCTAACCTTCATTCCAGCCTTCTTAAGAGTGTGTCTTGCACCTACAAACAACATCCGCCTGACTCAGCAGAGCTAACGCGGACAAATCAATAATTGTACCTCAATTTTTTATTCTATAGGTGATTCGTCCACGACTTAAATCGTACGGTGTAAGCTCTACACGCACCCTATCACCCGGTAGAATCTTAATAAAGTTTTTGCGAATCTTGCCTGAAATGTGGGCTAACACCTTATGTCCATTATCAAGTTCAACACGAAACATCGCATTGGGTAGCGACTCTTTGATGGTCCCTTCAAACTCGATAACGCCCTGCTTGGTCACGAAATTACCTCGCTAGGGCGCTTGGTCAAGATCTCGGCCTCCCCCTCGGTAATAAGCAAGGAGTGCTCAAAATGTGCTGAGGGCTTGTAATCTTGTGTTACCACTGTCCACCCATCCTGTTTTAACCGCACCCGATCGCCACCTTGATTGAACATGGGTTCAATCGCTATTACCATACCAGGTTTTAGCTTGACTCGACTACCGGAGCGATAGTTGAGGATAAAAGGATCTTCGTGATAATTAAAGCCAATGCCATGTCCACCGTACTCCCGCACAATTCCATAACCAGCAGTTGTTGCTACATCTTCAATAGCTCCCCCGATATCATCTAAGGTGGCTCCTGCACGACAGACCTTAATAGCCTCATAAAGAGCTCTTTGTGTGTCGGACACCAGCTTCTCCAATCGCGGCACAATCTTGCCTACAGGCACAGTAACAGCCGTGTCGCCAATAAAGTCACATTGAGCTCCCTCACACCCACGGCGATAAGTAGCACCAATGTCAATGCTGACAATATCACCTTCCCTCAAGACCCTGTCCTTGCTGGGAATACCATGGACAACCTCCTCATTGACAGAAGTACAAACCGACATGGGAAAGTTACGGTAGCCCTTGAAAGTCGGTATAGCTCCCCAAGCACGAATAGACCGTTCGGCAAACTCATCTAGCTCCCATGTTGTCACGCCAGGAGAAACTATCTTTATCAGCTCCTCTAGCACGGCTGCTGCAGCCTTCCCAGCTTCCTTAATTAGTGCAATGTCTGCCCCGGCCGTCAGGATCATGCCAACACCTGCAAGGTCCTCAATAAGTCAGCAAAAATCTCATCAGGATCCCCATCTCCGTCAACTGTACGCAACAAGAGACGTTTGTCATAATACTCAATAAGTGGGGCTGTTTCTTCGTTGTATGTCTTGAGACGCTGTACCACAAGATCTTCCCTATCATCAGAGCGCCTAATTATGGACGCCCCACAAAGATCGCACGCACTATCAGCTTTAGGTGGAGCAAACTTAATGTGATAAGGAGCGTTACATTCTTTATTAGAGCACACCCGGCGCCCTGTAATTCGCTCAGACAAAAGCCTATCATCAACCTGCATGTTAATTACTGCACTCAACTTACGATTTAACTCCTCAAGCAAACCATCAAGGTTTCTAGCTTGAGCCACATTGCGTGGAAATCCATCCAAGATAAAGCCCTTGGAGCACTCCGGCGTGTAAAGCTTTTCACGAAACATGTCTATTAAGATTGGATCTGGCACCAAGATACCCTTGTCCATATAGGACTTAGCAGCAAGGCCGGCTGGCGTTGCTGCTTTTACTGCCTCACGCAAGAGATCTCCTGAGGACAGATGTGGCAGAGCAAGATGTCGTGCCAGGCGTTTGCACTGGGTGCCTTTGCCTGCACCAGGAGCGCCCAGGAAAAGAATTTGCATGTCTAAATTTCCCTTTTTTCGCTTGGATTCCGAAATAGTCCACGAGCTTGATATCTAGCGGACAAGGCATGGGTAAGTATTTGGCGCTGCGTATCTATGGCAACACCAACCAAAATAATCAAAGATGTGCTACCGAGACCTTGTAAAGTCTGGACATAGGTAGCCTGCTCGACATGAATAGGTAAAATGGCAATGATGCCAATGGCACCAGCCCCAACACAAATAAGCCTATTAAGGGTTTTCTCTAAAAACTCTGACGTAGGACGCCCAGGACGAATACCTTGAATGGCTCTGCCAGATCGTCTTAAGTTCTCTGCCATGTCCCGCACTGGAAGCACAATAGAAGCATAGAAGAAGGCAAAAAACACTATAAGAGCAAAGTACAAAAGAGAGTGCTCCCAATGATAGTACGAGAATACGTGTATAAATTCCTGGGAGATAAAACCATACACTCCCTGTACCCATCCTTGTTTCGCTAAAACTTCCAGGCTTGGTCCAAGCCCAGGAATAGATGCTACAAACTGCCAGAGTCCAGCCATGGGATTGCCACCACGTTGCCCAGCAAAAGACATTATTGTGCTAGGAAACATTAGAAGAGATGAAGCAAAAATTATGGCCATTACACCCGATGGATTTACAGGCAGATACATATAGTCATCCGGAGCAGCAAAAACTTGGCGGCCAATGTTGCGTCTGGCCCCTAAAACCATAATCTTACGTACACCCTGCTGCAAACAAACAATCAACCCCACTAGTCCAAGGAAAACTAACGTCAAAACACATACACCCCACACAGGTGATTGACCGGTTTGTACAGCCTCATAGGTATTCTTAATCATCACCGGTAGACGTGAGGCAATGCCTAGAAAAATAAGAAGCGAGGCACCATTTCCGACACCACGCTCAGTTATAAGCTCGCCAAGCCACATAATAAACACAGCCGAAGCACTAAGAATAATGGTTGTATTAATGAGAAATCCAATACCTGGGGTAACCACCACGTCAGGGTTATGAATTTGGGTTAGCAGCTTGGCCAACATGAAAGACTGAAACCCAGCCAACACGACTGTGGCATAACGAGTGATTTGTTGTAACTGCCTGCGCCCCTGCTCGCCAGAATGCTTTTGCAATTCCTCCAGCTTAGGTATCACCACCGTCATCAACTGCATGATGATGGACGCTGTGATATATGGTCCTATTCCCATAGAAAAAACAGACATCCTGTTAAGGGCACCACCAGTAAACAAATCAATCATCCCCAAGAGGTTCTGGGCTAGCTCAGGATGTCTCGAGAAAGCACCAGGATCAACACCTGGAATGGGAATATGTACTCCAATCCGGTATATGGCAATCATTGCCAACGTAAAGAAAATGCGCTCCTTCAAGCCGGCTGCGGAGAGCAGCTTCATGAGGTCCTCAGGAGATCCTAGCTTGCCACCGCGGCGGCTAACACCTTGGGTCATGTTATAAGCGCTCCGGCTGCGTCATCCTTCGCAGCCTCCGCTCGATAAGCTCGCTCGCTGCGACCGCACATGTCGCTCTTGCTCGCTCGAGTTTTGTCACTTAACACCTCCGTCACCTTCGTCCCTCGGCTCCTCCGCGCGCAAATACGCTCGTCGGCCACCGCCTCCTCGGCGCTGTTGCCTCGCTATATTGCACCACTTAACACCTCCGTCGCCTTCGTCATTACTTTTCTGGAGTTGGCGCGGCCGGCCCCAATAGCTCCACCGAGCCACCGGCTGACTCGACTTTCATGCGCGCACCCTGGGATATGTGATGTGCCTTTACCGTGAGCGCAATCTTAAGCTCACCATTTCCTAATATGCGCAAGCTATCTGTTGAGTGACGCAACAAGCCTGCCTCAACCAAAGATTCCGGGGTCACTTCCGAGTTTGGTGGCAACACATTGAGCGCGCCTACATTCACCTCAACCCACTTACGCTTAATCAACTGATCAAAGTTGTGGATTTTTGGAAGCCTACGAAACAAAGGTGTTTGCCCGCCCTCAAATCCAAACCGTTTGGATTCACCTGAGCGCTGTCCTTGCCCATTGTGTCCGCGAGTACTTGTCTTGCCATGCCCAGAACCACGGCCACGGCCCACACGTTTGGTGTTTCTTTTCGAGCCTGGCGCTGGGCGTAAGTCTGTCAATCGCATATTATTTCATCTCCTTTTGCCTTTCGCCTAAGGACCCATCTAATTCTTTAGACTCGGCAATATACTTATTGAAGCCCTCCGTCGGCTTCATCCTTCGCCTCCTCCGGGCGTCCACACGCTCGGCTGCGGACGGCTCATCGCAGTCCTTGCCTCCCTGCAGATTGTCACTTAACCTCCGTCGGCTTCATTTTTCCTTCAAATCTGCATGCTGACTTACAGTTACCAAATGATTGACCTTGTTAATCATGCCACGAATGGTCGGCGTATCTTGATGAGTAACTGAGCTGCCATATTTCTTCAGCCCGAGAGCCCGTATGACACGTCGCTGGGTATTCTTCTTACCAACAAGACCACTGCTTAATGTGATTTTTAGCATTGATTCTGTCCTTGCCTCCTCATGCAAGCATTTGTTTAAGGCTGAGCCCACGCAATCTGGCTGCTTCCTCAAATGTCCGAAGCTCTCCTAGTCCATTGACAGTAGCACGTGCAACATTGAGCGGAGATCTCGAACCAAGCGACTTAGCCAGTACATCCCCAACGCCGGACAGCTCCAGAATTGCCCGAGCCGCCCCACCAGCTATAATTCCTGTCCCCTTAGAAGCTGGCTTTAACATAATGCGGCTAGAACCTTGTTTGCCAGTGATTTGGTGCGGTATGGTCGAACCCACCAGAGGCACATGGATAACACTCTTTTTTGCATCAACCACACCTTTTTGAATAGCTCCAACAACC
>JACQVM010000025.1 GCA_016209785.1 Candidatus Melainabacteria bacterium
CCCCGGTGCAAAATGCCTTGTCCCCTGCGCCAGTTACAACAACCACTGAGATAGCATCATCTAAGCTGGCGTCTTGAAAAGCCTGTGCCATTTCCTTAAGTGTTAAAAGATCAAAGCAATTGAGGATTTCAGGACGATTGATGGTGATAGTTGCTGTGTATTTGGTTTTGCTATAGACAACACGCTGAAAAGCAAATGAGTCTGGTGGAGCGCCGGTCCAATACTTTTCTGTCTGAGGCATTTGGTGAGTCTCGCAATGATTTCAAGTGATTGCCAATTTAGGAACACGTACAGGTGGGTATTTTTTCCTCAACTTGAGCAAACATCATGGTCACTAAATCTTTTGCAAAGCCCATTAAGTTCTTGGCTGCCGCCTTTCCTTCTGGTGATGTCATGGCAGCTTTTAAGGCATCCATGTCATCAAAGTAAAGCTCAGCCACCAGATAATACTCTGCTTCTCCTTGAGGAGCACCAAACACTCGAGAAACTTCTATCTTGCGTAAACCTGGCATTTTGCTTGCCAGCGGTATATGGTCTTGAAAGTACTGTTGGTCAAATTCTTGAGGAGTGACTGGGTTCTTATATAGAGCAATGAGTTTAACCATATTTGTTACCCTTGTATGCATACGCGCAATTTTACTTGATCTTCTGCGAGTTTTCTTCTAACGACTACTAGTTGTATCGACGATCAATAACTCGTACTGCTTTGCCTTCACTGCGGGCAATTGACTTTGGTGGCAGTAAAGTTACTTGGGCTGTTAGACCCAGGGTTTCCTTTAAGATAGTTGTAATTTTGTTTGTAAGTGCCCTTAACTCTAGATGTCCATCCTCGAAGGTGCCCCAGCGGGTTACTATATTGTCTGTTACTTCTACTTGTACTTCCAGTTTGTCGAGGGCTTTGTCTTTGTCTATCAAGAGTTGGTAGTGTGGTGCCAGCTCTTCAATCTCAAGGAGAAGGGACTCAACTTCAGATGGGTAAAGGTTGACACCACGGACTATGAGCATGTCATCAAGTCGGGCACGTACCCGCTGCATTCTTACCATGGTACGGCCGCAGACACATGGGTCAGGTAAGAGCATTGACAAGTCACCTGTGCGGTAGCGTAGAAGTGGTAGAGCCTCCTTGCTGAGGTTTGTTAATACGAGCTCTCCCTCGTTACCAGGCGGCAATGGCTCCCCTGAGACAGGATCGACAATTTCAGCCAAAAAATGATCTTCCCAAATGTGGAGCCCATTTTTGCCCTCCTTGCACTCCATAGATATTCCTGGCCCAATGATTTCACTAAGACCGTATATATCAAGTGCAGTAATGTTGAGCTTTTGTTCTATTTGTTGCCGTAAGGCTTCGCTCCATGGCTCAGCTCCCAGGACACCAATTTCTAGCTTAATTGAATTGCAACTAAGACCCATTTCTTCTAGAGTGTATGCCAGGTTTAAAGCATATGATGGTGTAGAACACAAAACACGGGCACCTAAGTCTTGCAACAGTAAAACTTGCTGCTGAGACTTGCCACCAGAGGCTGGCACAACAGTTGTGCCAAGTTTTTCTGCACCATAATGAATGCCAAGCCCACCTGTAAAGAGACCATAGCCATAACTGTTATGGATTATGTCACCAGGCTCAACGCCAGCAGCAGCAAGGCTACGGGCACATACCTCTGCCCAGATTTCTAGGTCGTTTTTTGTGTAGGCTACTATTGTAGGTTTGCCCCGTGTGCCTGAAGAGGCATGCAAACGCCTAATTTCAGGTAAAGCTACAGCCAGCAAACCGTATGGGTAGTGGTCGCGCAAATTGGACTTGTATGTAAATGGAATGCGGTGGATATCAGCAAGACACTTGATGGACTCAGGTGTCACACCTGAGTTTTTTAGCTGTTGCTTAAAAAAAGGAACCTTATGAAAGACATGCTCTACGACTTGCTGCAAACGTGTAAGTTGCAAAGCTTCGAGCTCAGTTCGTGGCATGCGCTCGAGCTTGCTGTTCCACATAAAAGCCTTGGGTTGCACCAATGTTGGTACATTAGGAAAGTGGTCCATCATAACCTCTAGAGTGTACCTTGTCGGGGCAAAAAAATTGTCCTTAACTTACCCGACAACATCTATGGATGGAACGGTCAATCCATAAGACTCCAAAAGTGGCGTAATTTCCTTGTACCATGAGTTACGAACGTCGTCATTATCACGTGATTTAAGTTTGTACTTCCGGAAGGTTTGGTTGCTTTGAGTTCCTGCTTTACCAAATACCTTGTTGATTTTAGGAAACCAAAAATTTAAAGCTCTTTGAATGTCAGGCGCGGTTAGGGGATCGGAGGCTAGTTTCCGTACCCAGGTTTCCCCGTGCCTGACATGCATGAGCTCTTCTTTTTCAATTTGAACCATGGCTGCCGCCCAGGGACCCCAACTGCACTGAGCCGCATCTTGAAGCTGGTGCCCAGCAGCCCGATCCATGAGGAAGTTAAACATGACCAGATCTGCCCAAGTCTTAATTGGCTCATAAAAAACCTGCATGCGGTTTTTCATCTTGTCTTCATGGATCAACTGATCTACGTTGACACCTAAACGTTCAACTAAGTCATAGATTGCCTTAGCATGCCGAACCTCATCTTTTACAATGTTGGCCATAGCTAGCTTTTCTGCCACAGTAGGCGCCCCTTCAATCCAGGGTACATAGCCGTATGCGCCTGCCAATTCTGAATCTGCTTGGGCAATCATGAGCTTAAGCAAGTTTTGCTTGTAGTCCTCGGTAATTTCCTCCACCGAGTCAAGTTGGGCTCCAGAGTTAATTTTCCCCATCATTGTTTCATGCTTGGAACTTTCATTGACAACAAGCATTGATATCTCCTCTTGGGTTTGCATATTGTTATAGTTGGCCTCAATATATCACCTTGGTTGCTTTTCGGTAACCTCCCCTCCTACCGGTAGGGTCTGACCACGCCCTTGGGGGCTGACCTTGGTGTGAGGCACAGCCTTGGCAAATGTTTCTACAACAACCAGTGTTTGATTAGGATTTCTGGCAATCCCAATCCCTACAAAACGAAACTCATGGTTTAAGATGTTGCCGCGATGATTGTAAGGATCATCGGCCGGTTCGTTCATGAGCTCATCGTGGGCTTCTTCTGGGGTTAATGCGCCAGAGAGAATGTTTTCAGCCAAGGGGCTGCCAACTCCTGCTTTGTGCAAGCGCTCCTGTGGCCCTTGCCCTTCTAGGTTCACGTGGCTAAAGTAGTGACGCTTAACCATATCCTCTGCGTGCTCAGTGGCAACCTTGCTTAAGGTTGCATTCAGTTCAAGTGGTGCTAAAGTTTTGCGCCCACTTGTCTGGGCTCTTTCTATGTTGATTAGCTCAACTATGCGTGCTGCCTGTTCATTAGTGGACTGCGAAGACCCAACCGGTAAGATTTCGACAGCCTTAAGGTTGTTTTTGTTTGGATTAAGGAAACGGACTTTGTTGTCAATTAACTTATAGGTGTCATTGACCTTTCTGGCAAAGCTCAATTCGATGTCTCCTGAGGCAGTTGAAGTCAGTATCTTGTCAATGTCATCTGGGCTTAGTACTGCACGGCCATTAATGGACAAAAGAATATCCCCTGCTTCAAGACCGGAGGACTCTGCAAGCTCTGAGTTGGCTAGGCGTTGAATCCGCACACCACGATAATTTATGCCAAACATCATGACTGTCTCAGCAATCCCAGATAGAGCCAATATTGGTGGTTGTTGGGCTAGAGCTCTAGGATTATTTGTTGTAGAATCAGCGTTGCCGGCAGTCATTCCGTTTGCTGGCTTGTCTTGTATAGCTTGTTGGGCTTGATTGTCCGGTAGCAGCAGTACTAGAACCAACAGCAAGCTGCTTGTCAGAAAGAAAAAACAAAGTTTTGCTAGTTTAGTCATGTCTGCATTATTCCAGACAACTCGAGCTAAAATCCAAGCGCTTCGTGCCCAAATTTGAGCGCCATTTATTGCTTGGTTGAGACAAGCTGTAACAGCCATTTATTTAAAGCGTAAGTTCACCCCTGAAGGCAAGTAATTTGGTTGAAAAGGGATTTGTTACGGCTTACCATCGAGTTGGCTGCAATAGATTGGAACAGGCTTAATGTTGCTAGACAAGTTAGTGAATGCTAAAGCTGTGAATAACTCTTCTTGGCATGTGCTTTTAGCTACATGGCTAGGGGAACTTTTTGATGGTATGGATGCCTCGATTTTTGTTCTTGTTCTTTTCCCGGCACTTTCCGAGCTAACTGGTTCAACATCCCACAGCACGATTGGACTTGTGGGCTCTGTGCTTTTAGCTATCTTTATGCTTGGCTGGGCTTGCGGGGCTGTGGTGTTTGGGATTCTGGCAGACAATATTGGGCGTGCCCGGACACTTGTGGTAACAATTTTGCTTTATGCTATTTGTACCGGACTTTGTGCGTTGAGCCACAATTGGGGAGAGCTGGCATTTTACCGCTTTCTTGTAGGAGCTGGCATTGGTGGTGAGATTTCCATTGGTGCGGTCATGCTTTCTGAGTGTTGGCGTGGCTCGGCGCGACTGCATGCGACGGCCGCTATGGGCACCTCATTTGGCTTTGGTTATTTAGTTGCTGCTTTACTGAATCTTGTCTTGGGCAACCTTGGCTGGCGCTGGCTGTTTTTAGCAGGAGTAGTGCCTGCGCTGGTTACCGTATACATCCGAGCCAAGCTTTCTGAGCCGGAACAGTTTCAGTTGGTGCGGCAGCTCAAGAGACAGCTTAAGGACAAGCCAAAGTCAGAGCTTACACAAGAAGAAGCTCGCCTGATGGCCTTTACTTTTCCTGAGATATTTGCCAAGGACAACAGAGGTAAAATTATGGTTGTTGTAGGCTTGGCCAGTACAGCCATAATTGGTTATTGGGCAGTTCTTTCCTGGATTCCAGCATGGGTTAACCAGCTTACGGGCACTTTGGCGGTACAAGAGCGAAGCACGACAGCCATTGCCATGAATTGTGGAGCTATCTTCTTTGTTGTCTTTGCAGGATTCTTAGTTCACTGGTTGGGCCGAGTTAATGCCTTTCGTTTTGCTTTCGCGGGAGCGCTCTTGACGGCGTGGGGCATGTTCTTGTCGGTTAAGGCTTTTGGATGGCTCCTTTTGTTGTGGGTCTTCCTTGTTGGCGGTTTTGCTACGTTGCCTTTTGCCTTTCTCTTTATCTATGTCCCTGAGCTGTTTAATGCCCGAATTCGAGCTACTGCTTTTGGCTTTAGCGTGCAAGTAGGCAGGCTAATGGCAGCAGTTGCAGCCCTGGCTGGTGGGCAGCTTATTGCCATGTTTGGTGGCTCGTATGCTGTGGCAGGCGCGTCAGTAGCTACGATGTACATTATGGGAATTATTGCCTCATTTTTTATGCCAGAAACCAGCGGCGAAGTGGAAGCAGGCTTATCCATTGCCTCTGCAGTGTTTCCAGAGAATGCATCAGCGCCGGCAGTTGTAACTTGCAATAGGTTAAGCGACAGTTTGTAGCATGTGTTGTTAGGCTCAATGAGAAAAGCTTGTCTTAAGCTCAATTGATACCCCTTTGTTGTTTAGCACAACTGCATTCAATAACTTAAAGGTAGCAATTCGCCAAGGCCTAAAACGCCCTCTGCGTTGCAAGTTAAGGACAACCGTTATCGATGCTAGACGTGGTAATTGAGCTTCAATTTGCTTAAGAGAAAGCTGTTGTCCGGACGCTTGTATTACCCGGCCAGCGTCCTTGGGTACCAGGAACATGGCCGCTTGAAGAAGTTCTTTTATAAGCCCTCCGTCGCCATCGTCCCTCGGCTCCTCCGGGCGCAAATACGCTCGCCGGCCGAGGGCTCCTCGCCACTCGTTGGCTCGCTGTACTTCGCCTTCGGTTTGGTGAAGCCCTCCGTCGCCTTCGTCCGGGACTGCTGCTTTGATAGTTCCAGGTTGCAGGCTTGCTCTAAGTCTTAAGGAAAATCCTTTCCAACTATCTGTCCTTAAGTCTTGAAGTGCACGCTCAAACTCTGCAACTGTCATTGTTTGCCCGTAAGCTAATTTAAGTGGCAGAAAGTAAGGGCGGTACTGGTTTGAGTTAAAGAAAAGGGGAACAGCAACCTCGGTTGATTCAGGAGCGTCCCATGGCAACAGATATGCTGCCGAGTCTTTAAGCATCTTTATTGTAGGTTTGCCAGCATGGAAAGGATGCCCGACAAGAAAGGCTAAATTTGGCTCGTGCCCTGACTCATACTTAAGCAATGATCCATAACCACCTTTAGGTGGGCAGTGGCAAGTATTGTCTCCAAAGAATGTCTCAGCTTGAAATAGGTCTGCTTGCTTGATTGCCTCAAGAAAGCTTAGAGCAGCACATTGTGGCTTAACGGATGGCCAGCTTGACAGTACCCATAAGACAATTATTCCAAAGCAAGTTAGCAGAAAGACAGCATAAAAGAGTCTCATTGATCTGTCC
>JACQVM010000011.1 GCA_016209785.1 Candidatus Melainabacteria bacterium
AGCTGATGGCGATTGACATAGGGAAGTCCAATGAGCTGAAAGGCACCACGAGTGGTATCAATTGTCAAAATGCAAGGACGATCAATCACAAAGACACCAGGAACTTCCAGTGACTGGAAAACCGACAGTGAATGGCTGGCAGAGCTGCGCAAGAGCTGGTCGTGATTGCCAACGACAAGTACTGTCTGAATACCAGATGCTGACAGGCGTTTTAGCTGCTTAGCAAAGGTTGCCTGGTAAATAGGCTCAGGTGAGGCATTACGGTATGCATCGCCTGAAAACAAGAAGACATCGATATGGTTATCAATGGCATAATCCACGACCTTAGCCAAAGCTGCTGCAAAGTCTTCCAGGCGTATATTGAGTCCTGTCAAAGGATTAAGGCGCCCATGATTTTCGCCAGAACCTAAGTGGATGTCAGATACGTGGATAATTTCGATAGGCATAATATGGGTATTCTCAGTAGTTTAAACCAATATAAAATGAGGACATGGAGGGAGGGTTCTTCCCGAGCATTTAGTTGGTATGTTTGGCTTATAGCATAAGGCATGTAAGGAGGGCTAATGGGAATAACCAGCTTAACTCTGATGGCAGGCAGTTTCAGTGTGGTTGTTTTGTTGGCTGTTGGCGTAACTATCGCCTGGGCTGCCTTATCGGAGTCCCAGGTGCTCAGTCTTATTGAAAGGGCTAAGATTCTTAGTTCTGATGCACAGGTTCAGGCAAGAGTTGGCTCTCGCGATGTAGCTATCTCTGCTTACCGCCATCCTAAAGCTACTGACAAAGATTGCAAGATTGATGCTGTTCTTCTGGCGAAAGTTGTAATGGATGCTGATCCAGCAGGCATTACTACCGTCAAAATTCGCTTTTATGATCCAACCAATAATACAAGCTATAGGGAAATTGACGTTGGCTCTGGTGTAGTCAAGGCTTTTGGTGAAGGGAGGCTAAGTAAGGACGAGCTTTTAAGCTCCGTTGTGATTGAGCGTGGTGACCAGGACATTACTCGTTATAGAAACAGGCCATCAAGCGGAACAACTCAATCAGCAGAGGTTGCTGCGGGCATTTACAAAAGTGAGCGAATGAACCTTTTAAGCCGTATTCAGTTATTAAGAGACAAGGGGGTAGGTGTTAGAGATTTCCTAGGTAAGTTTTTCAATATTGAAGATAAGGTTCGACAAGCCGATGAGGTGGGTCTGGCGCACGACATTGAGTTATTAAACGAGCAAATTGGGCAGCAAGAAGAAACCACCAACCAAGCCCGCTCTCGTCGCCCCGCCTTAGAGCCTCGTGCGGACAGGACACATGACGGAATGTCTTCAGGAGTTTCGTCTCAAAGAGGCAATTGGGGCCCAGCCGGTCAGATGCAAGGAGGATTTGATGCACCTCGTGGGTTAGGAGATCTAAAGCCAACCGAAGGGCCTGCACTACCACGGAGATATCGCATAGCGCGTACCATCTTAGACCTGGAGAGTCAGGGCTCATCTGTGCTAGAGTACAGGGATGCTTACCATGAGCTGCAAAACTTAGCCATGCAAGGACCTAAGGCTCCCGGATTTTGGGAAAAGTTGAAGTATCTTGAGCAAAGACTAGGGCTGCAGTACTAAGGTGTATGCACTATCATGGGGTCTATGAAGTGTAAAGCAGATGCAGCTAAAACACTAGCCAAAGGGGATGTGGTTACCACTACAATTCAATCCCTTGGCCCCGGCGGTGAGGGTGTATCCAAAGACTTTACATTGCCCATATTTGTCAATCGTGTAGCATCAAATGAGCTTGTTGAGGTAGAGCTCTTTGATGTACGCAAGGGTTTTGCCCGAGGGAAAGTTGTTAGGATTGTCAACGCAGCTCCTGAGCGGGTAGAGCCTATCTGTAAACTTTTCAAGGTTTGTGGTGGCTGCCAGTGGCAGCATTTAAGCTATGCAGCACAGCTAAAGGCAAAAGAGAGCATAGTACGGCAGGCTATAGAGCATATTGGTGGCCTTGATGGTGAGCTTGTTGAGCCTACTGTAGGAACTCAGGAAATGTTTTTTTATCGCAATAAGGTTCAATTTCCCGTAGCAAGCTCACACCAAGGAAGCAGGATCAAGGCTGGCTATTACAAGCAAGATTCACACGAGCTGGTAAACGTTAAGCACTGCCCCATTCAGCCTGAGCCTCTCGATCGTGTGCTCAATGCAGCACGACATGCTTGTGAGCAGCAGGGTATTTCTGCATACAATGAAAGAAGGCGCACAGGACTTTTAAGACACATCTGTGCTCGCTATAGCTTTGAGGCAAAAGCAGTGTTGGTGACATTGGTGGTCAATGTCCGGTCAGAAACACTGAATTGTAAGCAGCCATGGCTCGAGAGACTAAAAAAAGTTGCTCTCGAAATTATGGCTCACGTGCCAGAGGTGGTAGGGGTTTGTTTAAATTTAAATGCTGAGGTTGGCAATCGCATTTTAGGAAACACCACTATTTGTCTTGATGGACAAGATTATATTGTTGAGACTTTACGCACAGACAGGACAGACTTACCAGCATCTCTCCAGCAAGGGCTCACGTTTCGGATCTCACCGGCTAGTTTTTTTCAAGTTAACCCAAGCCAAGCTGTCTGTCTTCTAGAGACGCTACTTGATGTAATTCCTGATAAGGTCAATCTTTTAGTTGATGCTTTTGCTGGCGTTGGTACCATGGCTTTGTGGCTGGCTTGTAGAGCAGCTAAAGTTATTGCAGTGGAGCAGATTGCAGAGGCTCACGCTGACGGGCGCATAAACGCTGAAATCAATCACATCGGAAATGTTGAGTTTCGTCTGGGATCTGTGGAGGATGTGTTTATGCAAATGATCGGGCAAGGTTGTATGCCTGATGTAATTTTGCTGGATCCACCACGAAAAGGGGTCAGCATAGAAGCACTGGTGTCTGCTTGTGCTTTGCGGCCCACTAAGATTATTTATGTAAGTTGCAACCCGGTTACGCTGGCAAGGGATTTAAAAATCTTAGAGAAAAATGGGTATAAAACTAGAACAGTAAAGCCAATTGATATGTTTCCGCAGACTTACCATGTAGAAACAATTACTGTACTTGAGCCTTGTAGTTAAGAGAGGTTGCCATGGTGCTTTCGGGTATTTGGAAAAAACCAGACGGTGCTAAAGAGCCATTGCCACCATCCATTGTGGTTAGCCATGAGAAAAATATCTCTGCCTTTGATGTTCAGGACTTATGCACCTCTGTAGGCTGGAGCCGGAGAGATCTTGAGCTTATTTCCCGGGCGTTGGCCAACAGCCTTGCTGTGGTGAGCGCCTGGCAGGATGGGATACTGGTAGGCTTTGCGAGGGCTACAGGTGACAAAGTGTTTAATGCAACCATTTGGGATGTAGCTGTACGTCCCAATTACCAGCACAGTGGTGTTGGTCGCTTAATTATGACTGAGCTTTTAAAAGAGCTCGATGCTGATGATATTCCGCTTATTACTTTATATGCGGATCCAGGAAG
>JACQVM010000252.1 GCA_016209785.1 Candidatus Melainabacteria bacterium
CTCCCAACAAAAACAGCAAGAAAAATGACCATACCGTGGTGACAGTATCAACCGTCAATTTAAAGGAAAGGCTCAATAGAGTTTACGACGCCATGCGTTTACAGCCGCGGCACGCAGCAAACTCTGGACTATTCGAGTACCTTTGGGATCTCAAGGAGTTAGCCCTCCTGGAAGGAAGAGGCTCTGTGCAAGTGCCCACGAATTGGCTTGAAGAGCTCGAGAACAATTTGTCCTGGTCTGGCTACAGCGACGGTCCGAGCCATTAAACACTGTGCCAAGAATCATCCGTCAGGTATCTGGACTGGAGCAAAATGAACAAGCTAAGGCTGCTCATAGCTGTTGTTGTGTCCACAATGGTGACATTAGTTCAACTGCCAGTTATAGGAGCATTAACAACCGTGCCTCAAACAATGGCACAGCTTCACTCTGACAAATTGAAGCAACTGTACCGGCGCGCACCACGCGCTAAGGAGTTGGTTCCAAGAATTGAGCAACGATTACACGAGACTACATCTAGCACACAACATTCATATCTTTTAAAACATATTGAAGATCAGATGACTGAGATCATTATGTCCTCCAGCAACCTTTCCGAAGAACGTCTGGAGGAAGCTGTCAACTTTCTTGCAGCTTTAGCCGGTCCAATTAAACAGCCCCTGTTAAGTGAGCTAGCACCATTGCAAGAGCGCTACGCAAAACTGTGTGAACTTATGGATGATCAAGTTTTGGTAAAGGACTTCGATGCTGTCTTGCCACTGCATGACAAATTTATACAATACACATCCGCTGGTCTCTGGGACAAAGACACAATTGCTCAACAGCTTGACCGTCTAGAAACTTTTGTTAAACGAGCGCCAGAGATCCCATACGGTCGCCTAGAGCTACTGCACAATTTACAGAACAAACGTCTCCTGCCACCAAGCAGTGGCTGCTATCTGGGTATATTTCCACAGGACCACGCATACCTGTCTACCAATCGCCTATCAGTTGGGGTACTCGAGGAATCCACCGGTGCTACGGTGCAACTGGAAACAACTGACATGGTAATTCAAGGTCCAGATGGCCAACTTATGAATCTTAACTCTGCCAATCACCCCCTCTATGGTCAGCCATTTTCACCACCACTAACACTCTGGTTGAAGTGCCGCCTCTTAGAGGGTCGAATCCCTACTATAAACTTTCGCTTACTAGATGAGTCAATTGAGGAGTGCTATCGGGGTCTTTCTCAGGCTGCGTCCAACTTACTCCAAAACACAGCAGCAGCCAAACCGCATAAGGTCATGTCTGTTCAAGATATTCTGGACGGCACACTAGATGAGTATTTCAAGCACAACCTCAAACTTATTGCCTCTCTCAGAACTCCAACATTAGTTGGGTTGTTCACTAATTTTGACAAATTTCCCGCTGCTACTGCTTTTGGTGCCGATGGACGAACTCCTTACTATCTATTAGTGGATCCCAAACTTAGCCAACTTCCTGAGGATAAGCAGCAAGCAGAGATTAAGCGACGGCTAGCCAGAGGTGCATTTGTCAAAGACTCAGGCATTGAGCTGCGCAAACACTATGGTGACCCTAATGTCCCAGATGGTCCGGAGCGTGTGCGAGATGCCTGGAAGCACTTCCACCTTCTCATTGCAACCTCATCTGGCACCAGTGTGTCATTTTATTCAACCTCTGGTGCTTTTCATGGCAACAAGAAGTCCTCCTCCTTTGTCCATTGCAGCGATGCTGGAATAGAAGACTGGAATAAACTGGAGTACTATTGGCCAGGTAATGGTGTGCTGGAATGGATTGGTGTTAGCGCTGTTGGAACGGATCCAATAAAAAATCCGCAAGGCTTTAATATTATCGGCTCCGTTGATCATTTTGTACACGAGGTTGAGAGCTCAAACTGGCACTCAACACCTATTATATTGTGTGATCTTGCACCACACTTTGATAAAGATCCACTTACTGAACCTGAGTGGCTAGCCACCTGCTTTGCAGATGTTCTTCCTCACACATATCCAAATATCAAGGCTTTTTTCATTGACTACCCATCCAAAGTGACTCTCTGGCCCACCGATGCACATGCTACCTTCCGCAAGTATGTAAGCAGCAACTCTTATTATAAGCAAACGCAACGCTTGCTGCCTGTGGGTGATTTTCGCTGAGAAAAACTGCTACTAAACTGTCTGATACGTGTGACTTTTGGCACTATATGGCATGGTTTCTTCGGAATTATGGTGGCAATCTTAATGTCATTGATGTTGAGAAGCCGCTGAATCTGAGCTATCAGCCGCACAGGTCAAGTTTTGCACAGGACTTGGCAAGATACCAATTTTTGCTTCGGTTAACTATTGCGACAACCGACAGCATCACCGGCACTTCGATGAGCACCCCAACAACAGTCGCAAGCGTAGCGCCGGAGTTGAATCCGAACAGACTTATCGCGGTGGCAACAGCCAGCTCAAAGAAATTGCTTGCGCCGATAAGCGCTGATGGTCCTGCTACACAGTGATCCACTCCAAAATATTTGTCAAGCAAATACGCTAGTGATGAATTGAAATAGACCTGGATCAAAATTGGAACGGCAAGCATTGCTATCACAAGCGGCTGCCTCAGGATTGCCAAACCCTGGAAGCCAAACAGCAGTACAAGCGTGCTTAGCAATGCAATCAATGAGACAGGATGCAACCATTTGAGCGTCTTTTCGAGAGCTTCCTCTCCGCTCTTAAGTATCCACACACGCCACACCTGAGCAATCAGAACCGGTACCACTATGTAAAGTACAACAGAGGTTACAAGAGTATCCCAGGGCACGGTAATTGCGGAAAGACCAAGCAGCATGCCGACAATAGGCGCAAAGGCAAAGACCATTATTACGTCGTTCACTGCGACCTGGCTCAAAGTAAAGTAAGGATCTCCTTTTGTTAGCCTGCTCCAAACAAACACCATGGCAGTGCATGGTGCTGCTGAAAGTATTATGAGACCAGCAATGTAACTATTGATCTGATCTGCTGGCAGATAGGGAGCAAATACGTGCCGCACAAAGAGCCACGAAAGCAGAGCCATCGAAAATGGCTTAACAGCCCAGTTTGTGAACAGAGTGATACCGATTCCTTTCCAGTGCTCTTTCACTTGGTGCAATGCATGAAAGTCAATTTTGAGCAGCATGGGAATAATCATTACCCAAATCAGCAGGCCAACGGGTATGTTCACCCTAGCAACCTCAAGACTTCCAATTGTCTGGAACATACCTGGAACAATTTGTCCAAGGGCGACACCTACACCGATGCACAGAAAAACCCAAGCAGTCAGCCACTTTTCAAAAAACCCGATACCAGTGCCTTGCTGCTCGTTTAATTCTGGTGCTGCAACTTGTAAAGTCATGTGAGCTCCTCTTAGCTAATATCCAGCTCTTTGATCAATGTTTCGACCCGTTTTCTGATTTCATCTCGAATCTGTCGTACTTTCTCAAGCGATTGCCCCTTAGGATCTTGAAGTGCCCAGTCTTCGCGCTTCAAGCCAGGAACATATGGACAGGCCTCACCGCAGCCCATCGTGATTAGAAGATCGGCTGTTTGAGCCAATCGCTCATTGAGCAATTGCGGCTTGCAACGCCTCAGATCAATGCCGACCTCATTCATTACTTGAATAACTTCCGGATGCACTTGTTCAGCCGGTTGAGTACCAGCAGACAAAGCTTGAACATGGACTGTGTGTGCAAGGGCATTGAAGAAAGCAGTCGCCATTTGCGACCTGCCAGCGTTATGCACACATGCAAAAATTACTTTCATGACAAACCCCCACGAAAGACATTGTCAAGTTGTCATTGAGTACCGAAAGTCACAGATACGCTACCATGGTGCTGTTACTAAAAGGCTAAGGAAATGTTTAAGATCACCCGTTATCTTTCTCGCTGTGCGGTCATGTTGTTCATGACTAGCCTGGCTATTGAACATGCGCCAATCCTAGCTTTAGCAAATGGCTCTGCCGAGCAAGGTTTAGGAGATTATCAAGCACACGAACAAGCTAACTTAGTCCTTCATGGACAAATGCAGCGAGTCGCTAATTTTCTTGAGAACTACTGCACCATGAATTACAGTTTCCCTCAAAGCACAGATGACGTACGATGGCTTACAAAGCAATTGATGGACCTGGTGCCTAACAATCCGTTTACTGATCAAGAAGACCAGCCATCTGATGTGATTACCTTTCCAAACACAAGTGGTCCTACGTACAGTTTGCCCTATGGTGTACAAAACAAAATCGGTCTTTCTATTGATAATGGACTTGACGATTCTATCATTGAGGAATGGCGCACCAGTCCACCTGATGATTGGCAAGCTCCTCCGGGTACGATAAGTGCTATTAGCAACAACCGTAATCTCTTTGTAGTCTGGGGCGCAGGTGCTGATGGTCGGCCAATTAAAAATGATCTCTCCGGGCACACAGCCCTTGTTGTTGGACATTGGGTAGGAACTTGGAACCAGTAGTGTCACGTATAAACAACACTTGTCGTCCAACAAACTATCTTAGCCAACTAACCATCTATATGCTGGTGATTCAAATACCTCTCATGATGGAACTTTATTATCTTCCGACAAGCCCATGTCTTGCCAGGCCACCAAACAAGCAGCTCACAACACGAATCAACCAGATTTATCTTGAACTCAACAAAACAGCGAACAGGCAACTAAGCCAATCTATGGAGACAACAGCTTCATGGTTATCGTTATTTGCTCGTCGATTGGGACACTTTCCATCTAGCCCTAAAGAGTTGCTCTTTGCTAAGACACAACTCTTAAGGCACATGCCTGCAAATCCGTACCACCAAACAAACAATCAATCCAACAAGATCAATGCCGATGAAGATCCTATACAAATTGAGATTAAGATCTATCCTCAACTATCGGATGGGCTTATTCAACAAATTCATGAATCCCCACCAGATGATTGGCAAGAGTCCCCAGGCACAATAACAGTGCTAACCAACGGAGACAGACTTGTAGCAATCTGGGGGGCAGGTTCTAATCAC
>JACQVM010000253.1 GCA_016209785.1 Candidatus Melainabacteria bacterium
CTTGAAAGCATACCGCAAGATGACAAGATAATTGTCATCGCCAATCTGCCGTAACCTCACCAGATATATAGGTTTTCAACATTGGTGGCTATTTCTTGGTTGTTGAAACAACATCAACAAGCTATCATCAATTCAAGGAGCTATGGTTAAGGCCGTGAAGCAAAATCAAAATATCCTTGTTGTTGATGACGACAAGGCCCATGCTTTAATGCTGGCAGAGCTATTGAAAGATGCCGGCTACGGTGTGGTCTCTGCCAACGATGGCTTCAGAGCGCTGGCAGCGTGCAAGGTACGCACGCCAGATCTAATCCTTTTAGACCTTACTATGCCGCTCATGGGAGGTATAGAAGTGCTCAAACGCTTAAAAGCCGATGAACGTACCAAAAGTATTCCCATTATTTTTCTAGCTACCCTAGGTGAGCTCAGGGCCATTCTGGAGTTTCAAGAAGGTCTTATTCAGGACTTCCTTACTAAGCCAGTTGACCCAACCGAGCTTTCTATAAGAGTAAGGACTGCTCTTAGGGTTAAGTCACTGAAAGAAAAACTAGGTCCACCAGAGAAGCACACTGGTGAACTGTCGCTCACTGATGCCGTGACTGGACTGCAAAATCAACACTTCCTCAACGAGTTTGTAAAGGCTGAAATTGCTCAGTGCTGCCGTTATTCTGTTCCCTTAAGCCTCATAATATTGGCAATCGACCAAGAAGCTCAACTGAAGCAGGTAGAAAATCCAAAGGTATTTGATAAGGTGATTGCCCAGCTCGCCACATATCTAGCGCAAGCAACTCGGCAATGCGATGTACTGGTGAGAATCAATGGCAGCGAATTTGCATTAGTCTTACCACACACTGACAGGGAAGGGGCTATTGAAGTAGCAGAACGTCTAAGGAACACCATTGCCCAAAGCAGCTTCTCAGTAAATGACAGTGCTTTTGTTATTTCCATCAGTCTAGGCATATGCCAGTTTGCACCACAGATGGACAATGAAGGCAAGATACTTTTATCACATGCCCGAGCTGCCTTAGCCCAAGGACAGGCTAGCGGTGGCAATATTACGCTGCTGGCTCATTAAGGAAACCCGTCCTTAAGGACGGGGCTTTAACACCGGAGCGCCAAAATTTAACCTAGACAATTCGTATTTTCCCCCTATCTGTCAAGGTGTCACTGCCATACCATCCTGATGTGTCGACACAATGCGCATCGATTAGTATGAAAGTAAGAAGGCATGGAAGCGGGGGCTGACCAGTCATTTTTGATAGCCAGCTCTCAGTGAGGTAAAAACTTAAAATGGTACAAGGTACAGATAAAGCGCCGGACAAACCCGCAAGCGGTGACCACAGCGTAGGGCATGTTGGTGATGATGCTGGTAGCACACGCCAGCGGCTTAGCGAGCAGGTTGCTCCAGAGTTGAGCAGCCCTGGCGGGCGCGAGTATTTTCCAGGAAGGGCTGGACAAGATGCCAGCCTCAGGCATATTTATCCCATGGAAATAGCCAGCGGGACTGGCAGCGCTCCACCTGCCAGACTAGAGTTCAATGCAACATACACCCCAGTAGAGCTGGCTAAAAGCGGCACGTTGATAGACAAAACCAACACGAGCGGAGAGCACCGGATAGAGTCCACGCCAGCCACAGATAAGTCAACTCCCAAGATAACTGTGGAGCTACAAAACGTCACCACTCCCTCTAGCCAGACGCCACATTTTCTGGTGAGGCAAAACGGGCAAATTGAGATGCACGGCAACCCGGAGACACTCAACTCGAAAGATATAAAGGTTGTCTTAGAACGCCAAGAAGGGCAGCTTAATCCTACGGAAGCACAAACGAAAGCAGCCGATGAGCTGGTCACATACCTCTCCCAACGAATAAAGTCAAATTATCAGGACGCGGCAGTTTTGGGTGTAGAGCTAAATGACAAAGACAATGTAGTCTCAGCCCAGACAGAACAAGCTAACAATTTACGTCCTCCTAGATCGCAAGCAGGCATGACCGAACAAACTCGCGAAAGCGTAGGCGAAGCCAACCGCTTTAGCAGCGCTGGCGGAGTAGATATGCCCCATGCTCAGACAGACAATATGGGGTCTTTTGGCACCCGTGATGTTCCCAGACAACCTAGCGAAACCGACAAACAAATGGCCCTTAAAGAAGCCGTGGCTGGCTTGTTCCGTCCAGACAGCACGGCTGCCTATGAGACTGTCCGCAAGCATCCAGATGGCAGCTACCGAGTTGGCAGATATGGCTTTTCCGGCAACCAACTCCTGAGTCTCTTGGACAGCCTAGGTGATCCACCAGATCCTGCACTCATTGAAAGGCTGATTAAAGAAGGAAAGCTACCCAAAGGGTTTGCCGAGAAACTCAAGAATCCTGAATTCTTGAAAAAATTCAAAGAATTTGCTAAGAAGCTTCAGTCCGGACAAGAGCCCAGCAAGGACGAGCTGAAACAGTTCTTACCCAAAGATGCGCAAGAATCTTTCGGATCAATGCTCATTGAGCAAATGCAGGGTAAGGTAGGCGACAATCCAGGAGCCATTGCCACGGCAATACTCAGCGGCAAGTCAGCCTCTGAGCTCAATCAGTCTGACTTCACTACCCCTGAGGCTAAGCAGCTTATCTCCGCCGGTCAGCAGCTCTATGAAACTGCCACCAAGAGACAGTCTACCGAGCAACAAGTAGTAGGCAACATTCCTCAAGGCGAACGACGTCAGCTTATCGAACAAGCCCTTACGTTGTCCGGCGTGCCTGCAACAGACGCCAACTTAGCAGCAGTTAACTTAATTGTTGAGCACGAAAGTGCCTGGGACCCCAATGCAGTAAACAATTGGGACTCTAATGCCGCCGCCGGAACTCCATCCAAAGGGCTCATGCAAACCATTGGGCCAACGTTTAATTCCTACTCACTGCCTGGGCACAAAAACATTCTTAATCCTCTCGATAACATGATTGCAGGCATCAGGTACGCTGTTAGCCGTTATGGCTCCCTACAAAATGTGCCTGGTGTTAAGGCCATTGCTGGCGGCCTGGCCTATCGCGGATATTAAGAGCTCCAGCAGGTAACACTCATCAGAGCCGTCTTAACGTACAGATGTACTGGTGTCCATCGGCCAATTGACTTAGTACCTGGTCAATGGAAAGTACCCAAGGCAGGATGTGCAATGCTGTCAAAGTTTCTGGATTCTTGTCTAGAGATACATAGAGCATGCACTGGAACAACTGTGTAATTGCACCTAGATTACCTGTACCCATCGCGATATAAGGACAGATGAGGTGTAAGGGCCCAACTGAGGTACTAATAAATGTCAATTGAAGGCAACAGAAATGCTAGCGATTCTACGCACGCAAATCACAGTAGAAATCCAGCTTCAGAAAAGCTTGCCCAAGAGGCGTACAGTGAACCACCAAAAACTAAAGGCAGCACCTTTGACACCCAACCAGATGGCACGAAGGTTAAGCAATATGCAAATGGTGGCACCCTTCAGGTAAAGCCAGACGGCACTGTTACAGAACAATTTGCTACTGGCGAGACAGTTTCTTATTCAACTGATGGATCTATAACACGCAGCTCAGCTAATGGCACCACAGTTATTGAATCACCAGACGGTAGCAGATTAACCTCTACCCCAGAAGGAGGACATATTCAAGAACTACCGTCTGGCATAAAAGCAGGAATTGGACCAGATGGTACCAGAGTACTTGAGTTTCCTGATGGCAGCAAATCAACACTCGGACCAGATGGTACTAAAGTAAATATATTTGCTGACAGTCAACAGCTTGGGCAAATGGCTGGAGACATCGAGACCATTCTTCCTGACGGCACAACCATTTATGATTTAGTCGATGGAACTAGAATTGAAAGCCATCCGGATGGTACTGAAATTGTCATAGATCCTGATGGACAAAAGATTACAACTGGACCTGGACGTAGTGGTCGGACTGTAGAATACCCTGATGGGAAAATACGTAGTTACTATACAGGACAAGATGAACTGCTCGATGCTTTGTTTCCAGGCAGATCCCAAAAGGCCCCTGCCACCACAGGAACAAGTCCTTCACCACTGCTTAATGAGACAGAACTAGCTAGGGTTTTGGACAATCTTCCCCCTGAGTCGACTCATACAACAGCCTCAGCACCACGGCCATCACAAGCTGCACAAATTAAGTCTGTCACATCATCCAGTTATCACCTTGAGTCTCACAGTGCTACCATCCAAGCACCATCAAGCAAATGGGACTTAACACGCATGTTCAAAACTCCCAAGGGTCAAATCGTCAATGGCGCGCTAGGAACACTCGGTATACTGGGTGGTGGCTTGCAAATGGCCCAAGGCTTTCGATTAATGGCACAAGGCAATACAGGAGAAGGTGCATTTACTACCTTAGGAGGTGGTGCCAACACAACCGCGGGGGCTGCAAGTTTCTTTGCCCGTATACCTTGGGCTCAAAATTTGGCAATGCGCGCTGGCGGAGCTGGTGCTGTCATTGATGGGGCTCTTACACTTCATCGTGGCTTCCAAAGTGGAGATGCTGCACTACAGGCAGATGGTGGTGTTAGACTAACTGCCGGAGGCGCTATGCTAGCTGGTGGTCCTGCTGGTGCACTGGGTGCATCGGCATATGTTGGTTGGGCAGCAGGACGTTTTTTGGGTGAAACTGTAAGCTGGCAGGGCAAAACCTTAGATCAACATACGACGCAAATGTGGGACAGCACCATTAATGGTCAAGCCAATCAACAGTTACAAGAAATTGAGACTAGAAACCAAACAATGCTGGATAAACAAAAAAGCATTCTTGATCCTAATTGTACCTATGAAGACATTAAGGCACAAGGCAAGACTGCCCGTGATGTAAGTGAAGCTATTCTTGGTTTGCGCGAAGAAATTGAAAAGGCCAACAAACAAGGACACACTGAAGACAGTGGAAAAATGCAAGAACAGATAACTAGGCTTATCACAATACGTGCCCAGCTTGCCGGCGAACAGTCTACAGGTTAGCAAACATCCTGGCCATCTAAACAGTTCACAGGCCGGGCCCCCGTGCAAGTGCATACCACGTGCCAGGGCCACGCCCATAACGCACCAACATTCCTCGCCGAACTAGCTCGTTAAGACGAAGTTTTATGGTACTGCGACTTTCAAAAGATTAACGACTAGCTAGCTTGGAGAGACCTGATAAACAAATCCCAACTGCCACCACCACCAGCTTCCCTGTCTAAAGTTCTCTGTTGTCCCTGAACAATTATGGGAGTCAATTTAGCTATAAGCTGTTGATCGACAGCAGTATCAAGAAGAAGTTGGGACTGCTCTTTCACGGTTTGCAATGCAGCAAGTAATTTAGGACGAGATCTATTGGGATCCTGGGAAATTCGAGCAGCTTCTTGCACAGCTTCTTGTAATGGTTTTAATTGCTCGCTTAACTGCATATCAGCCAATTGCCTTTCCATACTTGAAGCAATCTGCACACTGTCCTCAACAACTTTCTGCATGTCTTCCAGCGGTGCATCAGATGCCGGCAGCTCAAGGGTGGTGAGCATGCGCAGCGGTGAACGGTAGCTAGCAATCAGTGCAACATCAAAAAAGGCTTCTTCTGGAAGAAAGACACTCAGTCCCCCCATCTTCTCGTAGCCATTGCTACCACGCTCCCCATCATAGGAAACTACCAACTCTTGCCAGTCGCGAAGCAGGACTTCCACAGCCTCCCTCAGAAGTCCCCCCTCGTCCTTCAAGTCACCATTTGAAACTGCTTCAAACACCTTTTCAGCAAACAGGCGAAGATCTCGCTTCTGCCCCTGGTCAGGAGCCAATCGTGATTGAACCTCTGGTGGAACACCACCAAATAACGGGGTCTCTTTTATAAGCTGACGCAATACCGTAAGATTCTCTGGATCACGGGCAACTGCCATGAGCTGCTGTCCGAAAGCATCCATATCACTACAGAAACTTTCGTATTCACTGAGATTGAAATAAGCTAAAGTATCTGTCCCGTCAGCTACCGTGTCCTCCTTATCAACAGCAAGAATCTCCTCTCCAAACTGTTGTCCCTCTATATCTGGATTTTCAATTACTGGAGATAGCAAAGCATTAAGATCTTGTCCATCTTTGTGTCGGGAAATTGATGTTTCAACTTCAGCCGATGCCACAAGATTGTCAGTAATGTTGCGCATTGTCTCTAAAACCTGTTCGTCACCTTTAAGGCAGGCATCAAAGTCAAGTAAATCAAGCTTGTCATGACCGGAGCCTTTGAGTCCTTCGCGAACAGCTTGTACAAATTCGCTGTTATTTGCAGAACCAGTTGCACCACCTACTCCCTGAGCAAACCCATGGGATTGATTGATGAGTGCAATCTTTTCTGATGGACTGCTCTGTGTAGCATACTTTAGCAAGTCAGACAAATCCTGCGTGCAACCTTTTGACGGAAGCACTCCAAGCTCAGTTATTTTGCCACCATGTATTGCATAACGCTTCAAAATACACCCACTTTGTTTTGAATCATCCCCAGAGGGCACATTAGGATTGCGCTCCACTTCTTGCACAATGATAGTAAGTGGCTTGTCTGTGGTGGAACCAGCAAGCTGTTTTAGTTGTTCTGCCTTGTTTTCTGCACCTGGTGTATAAGTACCCTCCCCGTCCGTCTTAGGAACAAGATTGTCAGTTAAATTTACGACCACTGTCCATTCTAAAGGAGCTTGATCATGTACTTGATGATGCCCCACCTCATTGCTTTCATCACCTGCAAAGTCAATCTCCAGCGCTGGTAAAGATTTGTCCGTTTTGCGGGATGAGCTCTTGTTGGTCGAGTCTTGCAGCATCCTGAACACAGGAGGTCTCTCTCGCAGTGGAATTGCCTCTAGTATTCGCAAAGTGTCGCTAACAGCAGACTCAGTGACACCAGGCAATGCTTCAACGTTGCCACCTTGTGGCTCCTCACAAAACTCTCCATCATCCCCAGTTACTGGCCAACGAATCATATGATTAAATCTGAACAAACAACAAAATCATGTTGGCACCCTTATTGTTCCCTTAATTTCTTGTTTGTAAACACTCTTTGAGATTGCTACAAGCCGATACCACAGCTACAATACTTGCTGCCAATGAATGACATATGTACATAATGTTGACAGTTGAGTAACTGTTGGTATCGTATGTGGTTGCATTCAAATGACACAAGCAGTCAACATAATCACATCTGTCTGATTTGCCATATCGTATCAATTCGGGGCATATTCAGCCATGCTTACCAAAGCAGCAACTGCATTTCCTCCTATAACTGCATAGGGTATACCGGCCTTCTCTAAAGCAGCAGTAGCGCGCAAAAGTCGTTCACGGACCTTTTCCGGGGCGTGAATCATCTTCTCCCAAGAAACATTCCCAAGTTGTTTTGCTTGCATAGATACAATTATCATATGCAGATAAGCAACTGTCACTGTCAGATCTAGTCTAAATTAGGACAGCTAAGCCCATCGTTGTACTCCAACAGCTGGCGTCTCAACAACCTTGCGCAACAGTCGGTTGCCAGAAAAGCAACCTTGCAAATTGTAACCACGTATTTTAAAATGCAAGGATGATTCCGCGTCGTATACACCAATCAGTTCAAGAAGCACTCAATCGCCAAGCTGCCGTGGCGCTAATAGGTCCAAGGCAAGTAGGGAAGACAACACTCGCGCTCCAAATAGCCAAAGACAGAGAAACCTTATATCTAGACCTTGAAGCCAAAGAGGACCGGTTTAAGCTAGAAAATCCATCCGTGTTCCTGGGAAGCTACCAAGATCGTCTCGTTATCTTGGACGAAATCCATCGCATGCCAGAGCTCTTTCAAACACTCCGTGGGCTGATTGACCAGGGACGCCAGGAAGGAAAACGTACAGGGCGCTTTTTAATCCTGGGCTCAGCATCAATCGACCTCTTACGCCAAAATGACCTCCACCCAGACCACAGCTTCCTCGTTTATCCAGGCTGTGATCGCTGTCAAATTGGTCCCGGGCTGGAGGCCATTGGTGTAAGGGAACTTGCAGCTATGCTGACAGCTCTTTGATTGCTCATGATAGCTCATAAGCAGGCACTCGGAACACAAAATTGCTCAAAGATTGAGATCTTAAGGAGAGACTCAGATTAGTAGCCAGCCACCACCACATATCAATTGATTCTCTGAGCTCTCCTACACTTAGATACACTGCCACCGTCATTAATTTCTACTGATCTGGCAGTCCGTGCCTGTTTCTGGCGAATGTCAATTTGGAACGATTATCCAATCAACCCCCTGTGTCCAAAACAACAAGCCAGTCTGCCCTTCGGCTGCTTTTCAACAGCTCCACCTGCACAGACTACTGATCACACCCAGCCCCTTCGGCTGCTCTCGGTAATCCTGTGAATAATCCAGGCTTAGATTCACCTACTGGTGCTTGTGCTATCTGGACGTTTTAATGTCCTCTATAGTTTTTGACGATGACGGATTAGATTTATTGATCATTGAGTTTACTGGCCCAAATTCAATAGCTGTTATTTCACCTGTTTTAGGATCACGATCAAAGTGAAAGGATGTCCCAGCTTGTTGGGCATCTCGCCTTATCTGAGCTAAAAGTCTGTTTTGCTGCACATCAGTAAGTAAGTTCATTGACTGTGCAGCAGCTTCTGGATTTTGCTGTGCCTCTCGCTCAATTCTTCGTGCTGCAGTTTCAATACTCATAATTTCTACCTCCAAAAGAAAGTGTCTTGCTAGGCTTTGCACCTGCACACCACACAATAAACAAACTTGCTGGTCCAACAAAGGTGTGAGTAAACAGCCTCATACTGCTTAATGCAACAGTTGGACTGAACTGCTTGTTATGCATCTGGATTGTCTCTGAGCTGCTGCAGCCGTGCGGCAAGGTCTTTTAGCAGACGCTTGCACCAAGTAGCATCTATCAGTCCGACAGACAACAAATCTAAAAGGTGCAATTGTGCAGTCTTGTAAGCAAAATACCTCCTATCTTCTATCACCTACAAACCTTATGCTGCCAGCAGTCACAGCAGGCTGATGATGAGCTGACATCTAGTACTGAGTAGTGAGGACGAGATATCTCTATGAGTCGTTTCAACGAAGGTGCTACGAGCACCACCAACCCAGCATGCTTTGAGATAGAAAACGAAGGATCAGATAAGCAAAGGTCAGAGCAGTTCCATAATCTCAATAGAAACCTACAAGCCGAAGCAAATAACCCACGTAAGCTTCTAGCTAGACTAAGGTCATCTGAAAGTACTGAACAGTTTCTGACATTTTCAAATCCTTATACAACAGACAGTTATTCTACTCATGTTCAAACACAAAGTCCTGATAGGCAAAGTTCCGAAGGACACAGTTCTCAAAGACAAGGCTCTGATAAGCAAAGCTCTGACAACAATCTAGAAAACGTAAGATCTACCACTGCTTGCGACTCACAGCGAGAGTGGACTATTTGCATTAACTTAAATGCTAGCGATGTAGAAAATGGTGTTCAAATTGGTGGCAACGCAGAATATACACAGCTTCAGCAACTTGCCTCTCAAACTGCTGGAAAGCCTGTCACTGTCCTAGTTCAAAATGTTGTAGAAAATCCAAACAGGCCAGGAGCCTATCTTCTTAATTGCTATGAGATTAGCAATGGACAAGTAAACCAGCTTCCACAAACAGAGTGCAATAGCTTAGCTCAAGGTGTAACTAATTTACTTACAACTGCTACTCAAAATTATCCCTCAGAAAAGATTGCCCTTATAAACCAATCTCATGGAGGTGGCACAGCAGGACTGTCAGACGGTCAGCGTGGCAATTGTAGTTTAGATAACTTTGTTAATGCTGTAAGGCAAGGGCTTGCTGGGAGTGGACATCAAAAGCTTGACTTGTTAGATTTTGACGCATGTAGCATGGGCAACAGTGGTGTAGCAGGCAGAGTTAGTGAAGTAGCAGAGCACATGGTTGCCTCTGCAGCACCAGAGATGGGCTATGGTGGCAGTTATGATGCACAAAATTTAACTGCGATTGTTAAAGATGTACTAGATAATCCTCAAATGAACGGCAATGACCTAGGCGAAGCAATTGTTGAAAATGCCAACGCTGGGCTAAACGGAAATTCAGTAGAAAGCCCTGGAAATAATCACCATGAAGGAACTGATACACTTGCCCATTTTCATCTTCGTAGATATGAAGAGTTTAGAGGAGCATTAAACAACCTTGGCAATGCTCTAGCCCAGGTTGCACAGGATCCACGTCAACAGGAGGTTTTGCAGCAGATTATTCAAAATACTCCCTCTTATCCTGCCGGACGACAGGGATCATCGACACGGGACTTACAACAATTTGCCCAACAGGTTACAGCAGCAATAGACACTGGCCAGCTAAATGACCCAGATGGAAGCTTGCGTCAAACAGCCAATGCGTTGCTATCAGCACAAGATAATTTAACAGGCTTATACCACGCTAACAGTCAAGCACGCCAAGCACCAGTAGATGTAGACACCCAAAACAATGAAAACAGTCCACGGGCTGGTTATGAACAAATGGGTGGGCTAAGTGTATTTTTGCCATCACATGATACAAATGAAATAGCCAGAAACCTAACCCCTTTAAGTAGGCTAAGAGGGTTAACTGGAATAGCACAGTCGCAGCTAGAGCAGCCAACACAGCAAGATAATGAAGGCTATCAAAACAGCCTAACAACAATCAATAAACAAATGAGCCTTCTAGAGCAGCAACTACCATCTAATTTAAATCAAGAACAACAACAACAGATAACAACCTTAAAACAAGCTGTTGATGCTCTTAACCAAGCTCAAACAAAAGAACAACGTACAGCAGCTTTGTCTAATTTAAGCACTCTTGCTACAGCTTTATTTAATTCACAGTTAAACGAACAAATAAGTGCCCACTCCAGAGCAGAAGCTCAAAGACTGCTTAAAATGGAGTTGCAAAGGCAAGAACAAACAAACCCAAACGAAGCAGGCTGGATGAACTTTCTCCGCAGTGTATATGAAGTTACACAGTGATAGCTAAAAACTATAACTAACGACTAGGCATTTGCATGAGTATGGCGTTCTACCTGTATCTTTTCTCGTTTTTGCCGATTGTTCTGCTCATACACATACCAGTCGTTGCCAACCTTTTCAAGTTGATAGGGAGAGTGCCTGCTTTGAAATTCTTGTTGCATAGCCTGAAGATTTTGTTCGGGCTCCGCCGAACCTTGGCCCATAGCACCTTCTACAATGTGTCGTGCCTGCCCAACGGAGTTGGCTCTTTCCATGTTACTGGCAGCAGCGCCTGCCACGTCACGAGGCGACTCGTTTCCTCCACAAGCCACCATCTCATTGGTCATGTTTCGTGTAAATAAATCTTGTGGGTTAACGCCCTTTGTATCAATGTCGCCAGAGGTGAGCTTCCCACCTTCACCTGTTTTCTCTGATTTTTCCACCTGTTTTTCTGCTTCTCTTTCTACATTAGGCATGATAGATTCCTCCTGCCTGGCGCCCCCCAACTCTCAGATTACCCGCTAGTACTCATCCCATAACCAAGCCAGGCAGATCTAATATATTAACTTGCCATAAAGCTGCTTTATGTCTCATGAAAACTGGCGGTCCGGTACAAGCCAGTGGCACGTTTGTTGCTCGTAGTGGTATATAGTCTGTGTGCAACGGCAACTCATGAGAGTCCGGCTAGTGTAGCTTAAACTTAAGGAGAGACTCAGATTAGTAGCCAGCCACCACCACATATCAATTGATTCTC
>JACQVM010000255.1 GCA_016209785.1 Candidatus Melainabacteria bacterium
CTGGGTGAAATCCGAGGGGCGTGCGCCGGCAAGCGCGGATTCGATGTCTGGAGTATGCGCATTAATCATACTCTTCATAATCACAAACGCATGAAGCCTTGGTAGTAGAGGTGGTTTGTTATTGATTTGCAGCTCCTCCAGGGGAGGCTGTCAAAAGCCTGGACATGGTTTCAGCTACAGAATCATGAACTGCCTGGAGATTAGCAAGCTGAGCTTCCATAACCTCAACCTCATGCTTTGCAGTCTCGAGGGTCTCTGCAAGCCATTCAACAGCCTGATTGTCTTCACTTTGACTAGCCAACTCAATAGCGCTGCTTAGATTGGCTACTCTCAAGCACACACACTCTCTTGCTTTCACCAACTCAGTCTCAGCTAATCTTGCTGTATCACGTGCCTTTTCTATCACAGAAATCCTGTCACTATCTGAGCTAGCCTCTACAAGCTTTGAAAAAGCCTGTCCCATCTCTTCTAGATAACAATCAGCCTGGTTATAGTGACTCCTCTGCTGCTCGCCATAAGCATTTAATGCATTTGTGAGTCGAGACATTTCTTGTTGATATTCTGAAGACAAGGTAAGTCTTTTCTGAGCATCTACCATTTCTTCCAGAGTCGCTGTTACGCCACAGCTCTGGACGCTTAGTGTAGCTATTTCTTTATCAGCAGCTAGTCTTGCTGTAGTAAGCATCTGCACTGCTTCGGCATCTGAATATGCTTTTGCTAGTGCCCATGCCAAATTAATGTCATTTAGCTTTTGTCTAGCATACGCCTCAGCCTGTTTAAGACTGTCGGCAGCATTTTGGCAGTATGTCATTGCAGTCTCTAAATTAGACGCCTTGTCGTCTAGCATCGCTGCATGGTGAAATTTCTCCATGAACTCTGCTCGTTGACTAAGATGTTGCATGGCACTCTCATAGCACTCAACTTCCTGCTGATTAACCCGCTTAAGTCTTTCAGTAACCTCCGTCATCTGAGTTTGATATTCTAGTTCTGCACACACCTGAGCCTTTGCCTGTTTTATGTCTTTTGCATACACCGCCAGTCCATCAACTTCTGAATCTAGCTCACCGAGCCGCTGTCCACAAATGCTCAATAATTGGGTGAGAATGTTAACAACTTGTTGATCACAATTACTAATTGCAAGCTCTAAAACCATGCTCAAATCTTTAACCGAAGCCTCGGAATAAGATTTTGCTAGTCCAAAATCTCTGCTTGCCAGCTTTGTATACTTCTCTATCGTCTCAAAACAGCCTACTTTGTCAGCAGAATTTTCCGACTCATGAAGATGTTCCTAAGCTTTATTAATGCTGGCAATGTATTTTCGTGCATCTACAACAGCCTGTGACTGCCATCCAAACTGTTGAGATAACGTCGATATTACCTGTATCATACGCTTGTGGTAGTCAGCTTTAGAAGAATGTTTATATGCAAGCTCCCCTTCAAGTACCGGGACTTTAGAGACAACTGCACTTTCATTGATAATGGTCTTTAATTGATGGAATAGTCCCTGTAACTCATCATGCTCGCGAACAGCTGATTTGTTTACAGGTTTATTGGTCTGTGAAGTATCACTAACTAATGCATCACTGACTGCTGTAGGCACCGTAGGAGACACCATCTGGGCTTGGGTCTGTACACCTCTTTGTGCCGTCCGACTGCGAGTCTTAGTCTTCCTGCGCTTACTAGTGCTAGCTGGCTGAACTACTTCCGAGGTAGCCTTTTGCTTTTTCTTTTCTAGTTTTTCACTGTCAAATAGCTCAGGTTTTGGTGGGAGCAACTCATAGGTGAATTTATCCCTCATACCAAGACGCCGAGACTCATAATACCGCCTGGTACCCTCAGCAAATTGTTTCATGCTCCGTCTAGCATCACTTTGAAAAGCCTCAGGTACGCTTTGAGGGGATTGCTCTTCTCCAGATGCTTGAGGATCTTTTGGATTATTCTGTTGAGACATGCAATGCATCAACTCCAGCAACTATCCCTAGTGATCAGGTTATTCTCAACTTACCCTGTCTGAGTGAATTGAAACGAGCCATAATAGGGCCTACACCTAGTTCTAAGAGACACGACTCCTACAACTCACTTAAACCAGCCTGCAATACTTGAGCCAAGTCCTGATAATCCGTCCCAAGCCCAGTTTCCTAACTTAGCAAGCCCGTCATCCCAGACCCAGCTCTTGAAGTCACCCAACATATTGGAGCCAAAGGTACCCCAGTCCATTCTGCCGCTAAGCGAATCAGTTAGCCCAGTCACAAAATTGCCAACACCTTTGATGCCATCACCTACCCAACTTATGCCTCCACCTATGCCTCCTAATCCCCAGTTAGCAAAATTACCAAATGCATTGTCTTTACCTAAAGATGTTTGTATCCAGCTACCACTGTCACTTAACCAGTTTCCTACTCCCTTGGGCGCATCACCTACCCAATTTAGAATGCCGCCTACTCCATCTCCTACCCAGTTAATAGCGTTACCTATGGCTATACCTGTACCATTCCATGCCTGACCAAGTTTAAAGCCAGCCCATTCACCTAGATTTGCAGTACTTGAGCCATCTGGCTTCTTGTCCGAAGAGGTAAACCAGTCACCAATTCCAGCAACAGTATGACCAATACCTCTTACACCTTCACCGACCCAGTCAAAAGCACCTCCTATGCCTCCACCTAACCAGTCTGAGACTTGATTTAAGCCATTACCTAGTGGGTTGTCGCCAAGATTAACCTTAAACCAATCTCCAACCTTATCCAAGCCTTTGTCAATGCCATCACCAACTGCCCTGAGCCCAGAACCGATGCTAGCAACACCATAGCCTAATAGCCCGGTCGAAACATCAATGACATTCCCAATGGTGGCTTTACCTAAATCAAGTCCTGTTCTAACCAAAGAATCAAGTGAACCTAGATAATCACCTTGGCTCCATTTTTTCCCAACAGCATACCAATCTGCCTTAGCTTCATCCATGCCCTCAATATACTTAAGAGCAGGCTGGGTAGTAATTGATTTCACCAACCCAAGGGAATCCTCTCCTAGTCCTCTTAACACACTGCCCTGTTCTCCTTGAAGACCACTTTCCCAGAACTGTTCTGTTCGATTAAGGTAAGTTTTCAACGGATCCAACATACGGACATCATCGGTTTGCATATAGGCATCTCGAGGAGTCATGCCACCCTCAACTAGCTTGTCAGCTACCTTCTTACTGTTCTCCTTAACAGTATCTTCTAGCTTCTTTGGCCAATCTTCTCTACCGCCCAGAACAACTGCACCAGCAGTTGCCATCACAAGTGGTTTTACATCTTCAACTACAGCATTCAATGAATGCCACGCAGCAACTCCTTTTGTTTCAAATATAATCTTCAGTCCCTTGTCCTTATTCTCTACAAGATCAACAGCTCCTTCTGATACTTCCTTAAACTGTTGTTGCAACTTGTTTCTAAGCCCCATGACCTGCCTACTGAAGCCTTCTCCTTCTTTATTTGCTTGTCCTGAGCTCCTGCCGTACTCGTCAGTGCCAATAGCCATTAAACTCAAAAGCTCTTCAGTCATCTCTTTGGACAAATTCTCTTTTTGCGCGCTAAAGACTTTTGCTGCATCGCCAGAAATTTGTTTCAGGTTAGCTTGATGTGTATCAACAAGGCCATTAAAGTCAGACCATACTTGTTGTATGTCTCCCAAGAGATCAAGGTTTCTCATTGAATTAGCACTATTTGCCACCTTCACTAGATTGTCTCGGAAGTCATTGAGCGCTTTATTTACCTCTTGTCCATTGGGCTTCATATCCTTAAACTGCGTAACTAACTTTGTAAGATCGCTTACTAGCGCCTGTGCATTTGTTCCTGTTGCACTAATATTTGCCAGCACTCGTCTAGCATCAGGAACTTGAGACACCAACCTAGTCTTGTCACCAATTAGTTGCACTAACTGCCCATTAGCATCTCTACCAATGTCAGTCACATCACCCTGCAGATCAGCTCCGGTCTGCACAATACTTGCTGTGGGATTGGAACCAGCAAGTGCTGCACCATACTTGGACAACAAGTTCATCACACTGGTGTTTAGTCGGTTAGCATTTTGTTGTAAATCATCTTTTGTCTTAGTGAAATCATTGGCTAAACTTGGCTGCGGGACCATTTCACTTCCGGGCTTAGGTAAGCCAGCAACAGCGTAATATACATCTGACTTGCCGGCCGTCTGTGCCATCTCAAACATCTTGCCACTGAAGGTGTTCCAGGTAGCCTCCAGCTTTTTATATTCATTCTGAGCTGTCTCAACTAAGCCTCCTTTGCCACCCGTGCTCATTACTTGACGTGCGAAGTCTATTTTCCCTTGCACATAGCCAAGATTATCTTGAATAATACCTGTTACCTTTTTCTGAAACGGGTCCAATAGGTCCTTATTCCACTGATTCACCGCTGTGCTAAGCTCAGCAAAGGTTTTTTTAAGTCTACCTAAATCTTTTGTCTCAGACCAATCTATCTTGGTACCAATTGTAAGTGGATTGTAATAAGCTATAACTGCCTGAATATCTACTAAATCCCCGAGGCCGTTCATTATCTTGGCTGGCTCGATTAGCTCCCCAGGGTGGTATTTGTCCTGTTTACCAATATCTCCTATGATGATATTCTCGCCCTTGTCGTACGGGTGCTCAATCAAATACTTACCTTCGCCTATCTTTATGGCAGCAGTACCCAAATCAGAAACTTTGGGGCTACCATCAAAGTTCTCAGTAACAACACTTATGTTGCTAACAATCTCCCCTTTGGGAAGCTGCGGCTCATAGCTGTCTGAATAAACTGTTTTGTTTGTCCAGTTTACTGATGCTTGTTGTTTACCAGATATGTCGTAGGCTGTTCGTTTGTAGCTTGTGCCATCAAGTAACAAGACAGTGCCATCATCTTGTATGTCTACTGATGCTGCTGGGCTAAAGTACACCTCAGCATTCTCTTTGGTCACAACCTTGTGGTTTGTATAATCAATCGTAGCCAATACTGCCTTATCTTCGCCATATACTACACGGCGAACCACCTGATCATTAACAGTGTCCCGAGTCTCCTGTACTTGCTTTACGCCTTTGGTATTGAACTTAGTATCAACCTGAATATTAGACTTCTTATCTAGTTCTCGAATGGTGATGCTGCCATTCTTAGCAATTATTGGTTGTGACCCAAATTCACCGTAATTAAAAGTTGTGTCATCACTGGTTGTAACTGTTTGAGCACCATAATCAATCTTGCCAAGCTTAAAGTACTTGAGCTCCTTACCCTGCTGCTGCTCAAGCAATAATTCATGTTTTTCGTAGCCATCTTTTATTTCATGATCGGTCATTGATCTTAAAATAACGTTTGCAACTTGGCTGATACTTGTAATTGAGTCCTTAAGTTCATCGCCTAAGGCAATCTCAGGCAAACGTATCTTCATTATGCTGTCACTAACAGCACGTATTGTTCGATCAACTTGAAGTTGAGCCTCTGCTCCAGCATCTTTAACTGCCTTGTCTGCTGCCGCTCTGGCCTCATCAGCTGCTTTTCTTGCCTCTCCCGCTACCTTGTCTGCTGCTTCCTTTGCATCTCTTTTCGTCCTTGCATCGGCTAGCGCAATATCCAGCAATGCCTTCATGTTTGTTGCTTCTATATCTGCAGCTTTCTTCAGTACTTCCATTTGGGCTGCCATCCGTTCGGAAGCAAACTTCTCCGCAGTTGCTTTCTCAGCCGCAAGAGCTGTCTCAATAGGAGCAGTGTTCCAAGCTCTTCTAGCGGCAATCTGCCAAGCATCCTTGGCATTTGACTCTTCTACTGTTGCAGCTTCTAGGGCTTGATCAGCCAGACGTTTTTGAGTCTTTGCATTGGTTGTCGCTGTCTGAGCGTCACTATAAACCTGAGCTGCTGCTGTCTTAATGTCCAGTACAGTTTTGGCCTCGATTGCTAGCCTTACATTTGCATCAGCCTCGTCTTTGTCTAGCTTTGCCGTCTCTAATGCAGCCTTCTTCTCCAAAGCAGTCTGAGTAGCAAGCCGTAAAGCATCCGCAGCTAGGGTAGCCGCTACAGGATCTGAAGCTACGTTTCTAGCCTTAACCTCTGCATCTCGCTGAGCGACTTGCAAAGCTGCTTCAGCACCGTCATAGTCTGTCTGTGCATTTGCCAATGCAATTGCTGCACTAGCAGCTCTCCTATCGGCTGCATTCTTCACTAGCATTTGAGTCTGTTGATCTGCGGCGGCACCGCTTGGGTCAAGACTCGCTACACTATCTGCTGCATCTTTGGCTGCTTTGGCTGTACCTTCTATGGACTGTGCTGCAAACAGCGTTGCTTGTGCATTAGCTTGCTCTCCATATCTAGCTCCTAGATTTAGCGTTGCCGCTTGCCACCTAGCAGATGTATCGTTCAAAGTTTTTGTAGTAGCTTCTCCTACATTGGCAGCTTTATCTGCCTCAGCCCGCGCCTGAGTATATGTCTCGGACTTTTTGAGGACCTCACCATCCGCCTTTGTCTTCGCATCTGTCGCTTGGAGTGCAACCCCATCTGCTGCTTTCTTGCCTTCTTCAAATAGCTTCGCAGTAGCATCTGCCCATCCCAGCACCAAACCTGCCCACGAAGCTTTAGCTGCCTCAGTTTGTGCAATAAGCTCTAGCTGGGCTGCCTTTTCTAATGCCTCCCCCGCTATCGAATACTTGTCTGGTTCCGCAGACTCTCCAGGTGCTGGTGCTGCATCACCCGTGCTCAACATAGTAACCTTGCGTCCTTCGACCACTGGAGGTGCTGGCGCAGCAGCAGCTCGATCGGCAGGAGTGACACCTTTAAGTGAGTCACCAATAGCACGGGCATGGGCCTGTAAACCTTCTAGTCTCCTGGACACAGAGCTAGTATCCATTGGTTTAACGATGGCAATGTCTGACGATGCACCATCTCCAGGCTTTACTAGATCACGGCCAACAACAGGGTCTATTGGCTTGTCCGCAGGCTCAATACCCTTTGCAGACACCACATCCGTACCAATTGCAGTTTGTAGTTTGTCCAATAAGTTAGGCGGTGACGCTGCTGGCCTGGACACCTCTGTTCTTTCAATGTTCATTTTGCCAAGCAAACCACTAATGCCGCTTCTTTTGCTGCCTGATTTCAAATCGTTGGCTTGTTGCTGGGCAGTCCGAGCTTGCTCCTCTATACCAGCGACAGCTTCGCCCTCGATATTGTCCTGAACTTGAGACCTTTCGGATGAAGTCCCCAGAGCCTTCTTCTCTTCCTGCCTTTCTGCCTTATCCATTGACATCACCCCGTGACAGTAATCTCTTGCCCGATAATCAAACCGCCTTACAGGTTTATCTACCCATAAGCAATTTCTGGTAAACACTTGCCTTTGTCCGAGGGCAAGTATTTTTGTTTACGAACCTAAGCAGCTCAATTAGGCGGATAGGTCCACCAACTTTAACCAACCAGTGGAATGTGTCGCTTCAATGCAATTCTTTTCTAAAATCTTCACACAACATGGTTCGGCTCCGTTCTACTGCTTTGTATGAGCGGATAAGAAAAGTTCAGGCGAAACCCTGAAATAGTCGGCCAATTTAAGTACAAGAGTCTTGCTTAATCCACGCTTGCCAGCTAGGAACTCGGAAATTACCGACTGTGGAGCTTCCAACTGCCTTGCCAGTTCTGACTGACTCAGTCCATTATCTTCCATCAATGATTCAAGTGCTCGCTGCGGTGTCATGTGTGGTGGCATAGCCTTATGCGCATCTTCGTATTCTCGAATTAGCTTGCCCAGGATACTCAGATAATCGCTTTCGTCAGGCGTACGGTTCTCTGCCTTCATCACTAGTTCGCTGAAAAGATTTGAAGCTAGATCGAGTATTTCCTCATCACGAATTGGGCGCAACGGAAAACGCTTGATCAGCGCCAGGTATTCTTTGCTTATATGAAGTGTGCCCATAGTTTCCACCCATCGTATTCGGCGTGCGTGCCGACCTTTGCTATGCGAACGATTTGCTCAGTATAAATGACCTCAGCTACAACTCTGAAGTTATTGCCGCCGACATTGAATACGACCAAACCTTTAACATAGTCAGCGCTATTGAAGGTCTTTTTCAAGTCAACCAGGGTAGTCCACTGGGCTGCCTCTACCTTTTCGATCCATTCAGCAAACGGAGTTCGCGCATCGGCGTGTCTGACGACGAATTTGTCGATAGCTCTGCAGTTTTCGATTATCATCCTCAAACTCTTTCAAGATTTATACTATCGCACAATGCGATAGATAACAAGCTCAAGCTATCGCAAAACGCGAAATTTTAATCTTGGTTAGTTTGGTTCCTTAAAACTATAAAAC
>JACQVM010000258.1 GCA_016209785.1 Candidatus Melainabacteria bacterium
AATCCACACCTTTACGCCAATCAGCCCCATGACAGTGTGAGCTTCAGCAAAACCATAATCTACATCGGCCCTCAATGTCTGCAGCGGGATACGGCCTTCCTTAGCCCATTCCGTGCGTGCAATTTCAGCCCCGCCCAATCGTCCAGCAACCATTACCTTGATGCCAATAGCCCCTGAGCGCATGCAGCGCTGAATTGCTTGCTTCATGGCCCGTCTGAAAGCAACTCGCTTTTCGAGCTGCTGGGCAATTGACTCAGCAACCAACTGTGCCTCCAAATCTACCCTATTTATCTCTAAGATGTTTATGCGAATGTCCATGTGCGGACGATGCAGGAGAGAGGCCACTTTCTGCTGCAAGCTCTCAATGCCTGCGCCTCCTTTGCCAACCACCACCCCTGGACGGGCGCTGTAAATGTCAATCTGAATTTGATCACCAACCTTGCGGCCAATTTCTACTTTCGACACACCTGCATTGGTCAATTCTTTGCGTAAGAACAGGCGAATGACATAATCCTCCTCCAGGTAAGCGGGGAGATACTTCTTCGGAAACAACCAGTTGGACAACCACCCGCGGTGAATGCCGAGGCGAAAACCATTTGGACTAACTTTCTGACCCAAGATACAGCTCCTTATTGATTTCCTTATACATCGGATAGAACTATGGTTATATGACTTGAGCGTTTCAAGATTGGAAATGCTCTTCCTCGCGCGTGCGGTTGTGAGCGCTTTAACGTAGGTCCTTGATCCGCGTATGCTTCCACTACTTTCAGGTCACCAGCCTCACTTTCAGATATGGGCATTCGGTCATGGTTAATGAGATTGTACATAGCCGATCTCAAAACCTTTTCAATCTCCCGAGCAGCAGCATAAGGCATGAACTTCAAGAGCATTACAGCCTCAGCGGCAGACTTGCCTCTAATTTCATTGATTACCCGGCGCACCTTCCGTGGTGACATCCTAATCCACTTTGCTTGAACCTTACTCTGCATGGCTAACTCGCCCTCTTTACTGTTTTGTCAGCACCAGCATGCCCCTTAAAATGTCTTGTCGGCGCAAACTCGCCTAGTCTGTGGCCAATCATCTGCTCGGTTACATAAACCGGCACATGCTTGCGACCGTTATAGATTGCAATTGTGTGGCCAATCATGTCAGGCACAATCATGGATGCGCGAGCCCAACACTTGATGACTCTTTTTTCACCCCTGCGATTCATCTCCTCAATCTTCTTAGCTAGCGAGGGATGAACATATGGTCCTTTTTTCAGTGAGCGAGACACATTCTCCTCCTACTTGGTGCGCCGTTTGACTATGTACTTACTGGAGATCTTATGCTTGCCACGTCGCGTCTTGTACCCCATAGCAGGCTTCCCCCAAGGTGTTTGCGGCTTGCCTCCAATTGGTGACTTACCCTCACCACCACCATGAGGATGATCTACAGCGTTCATGGCAACACCCCGGTTAGCGGGTCGAATACCAAGCCACCGACTACGACCGGCTTTACCTACACGAATATTCTTGGCGTCAGTGTTGCCTAACTGCCCAACAGTTGCCATGCACTCAACGTGCACCATGCGCATCTCTCCGGACGGCAGACGCAAAGTGCACATCTTGCCCTCCTTCGCCAACACTTGAATCTGCGCACCAGCAGATCGTCCTAGTTGCCCACCGCGCCCCGGGGTCAGCTCGACATTGTGCACCATAGTGCCCAGCGGTATTGACTTCAATGGCAAAGCATTTCCATTCTTAATCTCAGCCAAAGGCCCAGACATGATTGCCTCGCCTACCTTTATTCCTAAGGGCGCTAAAATGTAACGCTTCTCACCATCGACATACTGCACAAGACAGATACGAGTGTTGCGATTAGGGTCGTATTCCACAGTCTTAACAACACCAGCAATGTTGAGCTTGTCACGCTTGAAATCAACTAGACGATAAGCTCGCTTGTGTCCTCCTCCACGGTGGCGCACCGTAACACGTCCCTGGTTGTTGCGCCCAGCCGACTGCTTCAAGACAGACACAAGGCTCTTTTCCGGACGAGCCGTTGTAATGTCGGAAAAATCCGGCATCGTCATATTGCGACGTCCAGGCGAGGTGGGATTTACTTTGCGGGGAGGCATCTTCTGTTTTCCTTCATCTTGTTGTTAGCCATTTTCCTTTTGCCCAGGCAATCCCTATGCGCTAAAGAATTCCAGGGCATCACCTTCAATGGTGACTATGGCCTTTTTGCCATCACGTGGAACCTTGCTATGCCGCTTTGAGCGTCGTAATCTGCCACGAATGGGCAAAGTGTTAACACTTACTACCTTCGATTTGTTTTTAGGGTAAAGCTCCTTAATAAGGATCTCAAGGGCCTGTGCAATCTCCACCTTGTTGGCATCCTTTGTCACCTCAAAAGTGTATTGCCCTAAACCTGTGAGTGCAGTGGTCTTCTCGTTGATGATGGGGCGAATAATGATGTTGGCTTGGCGGCTGTCCATAATCTTGTCCTGCCTCTCCTACTGGTCACCATGGTGGTTAGTTGCTTTACGTGTGCGTGACTTTGACTTTGTCACATGGGTGCTGTCAGACCCAATAGCTACTGTCTGGGTCGACTTAGGTCTCAATCGACTGCTGATCTTCTCCAGTGCAGGTTCTGTGGTCAGCAGATGATCACAACCAAGAAGATCCTTCACGTTAAGGTCATTAATTCCTACGACCTTAAGGCCCTTAATATTACGGGCAGCGCGCTCAACTGCAACAGACTCAGCGGTATCTATATCCAGAACAAGAAGGATTTTCTTTCCATCTAGCCCTAAGCTCTTAAGGACAATTGCCATCTCCTTGGTCTTTGCCCCAGCCAGTCCAACAAAATCCTTAACCACAACCAGATGGTCTTTCCTTGCTGCCAACGCAGACCTCAACGCCACACAACGCATTTTGTGGGGCATGTCCAGCGAGTAGTCACGTGGCTTTGGTCCAAAGATAACGCCACCACCCACCCACAATGGCGAGCGTATAGACCCTACTCGAGCACGCCCAGTACCCTTTTGCCGCCATGGTTTGCGCCCACCGCCGGATACCTCGGCACGAGTTTTACAAGACGACGTCCCTGCACGTGCATTTGCTAATTGGCGTACCACCGCGCTGTGCAAAAGATGCACATTTGGCTCGCCACCAAATACGCTATCGTCGAGTGCAACCTCGCTTAATCTTTTTCCCTTTAGGTCTACCACTTGTGCAGATGTCATTGTCCTTACTCTTTAAAAATATTGATAACAGCCAAAGCCCACGTTACCCTTGATGCTATGGATTCCATTTTGTCTTTGAAGGCTTGATGATTAGGATCCCCCCCTCAATACCTGGCACTGAGCCTTTCACTAGCAACAGTCCTTTCTCAGCATCCACACGTACTACCTTAAGATGGCGCACACAAACGTTTTCATTACCCATGTTGCCAGGCATGATGGCGCCCCTAAACACACGTCCTGGAGTAGTGCCTGCTCCAATGGAACCCATGCTGCGATGAAACTTTGAGCCGTGACTCATGGGCCCACGTCCTGCATGGAAACGTTTAATCGTACCTTGAAAGCCCTTGCCAATCGAATGACCGCGAACGTCAACAAGTGTTCCTTCCTTAACTATGGAATCCACCTTCAAGCTTTCACCAACATTAAAAGGTTCACTATCGTCAACACGAAACTCCTTAACAGGCTGCAAAGGAGGTAGTCCGTGCTTCTTCAAAGCACCCATTTGCGGCTTGTTAAGCTTTCTTTCCTTTACCGAAAAACCACCAACTTGTACAG
>JACQVM010000268.1 GCA_016209785.1 Candidatus Melainabacteria bacterium
GAATGGAGCTGCTGATGTTCTTGCACAACCAAGAGGCGCTGACAATTAAAGAGCTGTCTAGGCACCTAGACAGAAACTACAGCAACGTACATGAGGACGTGCAGTTGCTATTACGTTTGGGACTACTGGAAAAGGATGAAGACAGCAAGGTATTTGTACCGTGGGATGAACTCAATATTTCCCTTTCTCTTGCAGCATGAGTACGTAGCATGATTTTCAGCAAATCCGGTGCCTGACTGCCCAGTTAACGAGAGTTTTGACGACCGGTTTGGCCAACTTCCTGCCAGAGTTGGATTGACCGGTGCCCCTGTAGAACAATTTGCCGAGGAATACCGGAGCGAGCGAAAAAATGTCACTGATTCACAAACTTGTTACAGCCTTGGTGCCCAATACTCTACCGCGCTCGTTTGTTGTGTGAGCAGTACTGCCAAAGCGGTGGGCAACATAACTGTTTAGAAGAGTAATGAAATCTTGGGTAAGTTGGTTGCCTTCAAGTGTGGTGACATGCTTCCCGTCTATATATACAGGTGCCCTTTGGTCCTCGCCACTGCCTGGCAAGGAGATACCGATATCGGCGTATTTTGATTCGCCTGGTCCGTTTACGATGCACCCCATAACGGCTACCTTTAGCTGCTCTACTCCAGGAAACTGCCTTTGCCAAATGGGACTTTGCTTGTCTAAGTAATCTTGGATTTCTGTAGCCATTTCTTGAAACAATGAGCTTGTGGTTCTGCCGCAGCCAGGACAGGACGTAACCTGGGGTGTAAATGATCTAAGCTTCAGAGACTGTAAGATTTGTTGACACACTTTTACTTCTTCAGTTCTATTGACACCAGGGGTTGGTGTAAGACTGACACGTATAGTGTCACCTATGCCTTCAAGCAAAAGAGGTGACAGAGCTGCAGTAGAGGAGACAATTCCTTTCATGGATAATCCAGCTTCTGTAAGCCCAAGATGAAGTGCATAATCGCAACTTGTTGCCAGTTGCCGATAGACATTTATAAGATCAGGCACTTCGGATACCTTAGCACTTAAAACAATGTGATCATGAGGTAGCCCATACTTTTCTGCCATTTGTGCTGATTGGAGAGCACTGGACACAATGGCTTCTATGAGAACTTGGTGGTTATCGAGAGGAGCTTTGCGTTGGGAGTTTTCATCCATCATTTGGGCAAGCAGCTCTTGGTCAAGTGAGCCCCAGTTGACACCTATGCGTACAGGCTTGTCATACTGCAGGGCTATCTCAATCATTTTGTGGAAGTTTTCATCGTGCCTGTCACCGCGACCTACGTTGCCAGGGTTAATGCGGTACTTGGCCAGGTGTTTAGCACAGTCAGGATAATCACTTAGAAGGAGATGCCCGTTGTAATGGAAATCTCCAACCACCGGTACCGACGCGCCATGCTTTTCCAGCTCAGCCACAATCTTTGGAACTGCCTTAGCTGCTTCCCTCGTATTAACTGTAACGCGTACAATTTCAGAGCCAGATTCCCATAGCTGTCTAACTTGTTGGGCAGTTGCAAGGACATCTTCTGTTGGTGTGTTAGTCATTGACTGCACCAGCACAGGATGTCCTCCGCCAATGAATTTATCACCAACTCTTACACGAGTAGATTTACGTCTTATCGCAGTGGTCATAAGATATCTCGTTAGGTGATGTTTAATGCTGGGAATTGATGCCAGGTCAATCAATAAAGATAGCACAGGTTAGTTGCTCCATAGCTCTGGGTGGTTTTCTCGGAGACTATAGACATCTTGGTTGGGACTAATGATAAGGTGATCAAGGACACTGATACCAAGGAGCTTTCCAGATTCGATTAGTTGACGTGTTGTCCTTAAGTCTTCCAGGCTGGGCAGGACCTGAGAAAGAGAGGGATGATTATGGCAAACAACTATAGCGTAGCTATTTGAGAGGATGGCAGCCTTAAACACCTCCCTAGGATGCACAAGGCTTGATGATAGGCTCCCATGAGAAACCTCGTGTATGCCTAAGACCTCGTTTTGAACATTTAGATGTAAGGTAACAAAGTGCTCTTCGGTAGCATAGCGCAGTGGTTCAAGGAGATTTTCAGCGTCCTCAGGTGAATTTAATTGGCAAAGTTTGTGAGGAAGGAGATTTTCATATACCAAATAAAGTTGTATTTGGGGAACAGTGTATTGCAACTTTTTTGCGAAAGCTTTGGTGGACGTGGGCATGACTCTGTCCTCCAGTGTGTCTAGACTGCTTAAATGGTCTGCGCTTATGTGTATTTACGATGGCAGTGCCAGGAAAGTTCAAAGAGTTACAAAACTTGTAAATTGAATGAGACGGTGCAGATCATTCACTCATCTGGATATCGGTAATGTTGGCCCCCCGGTAATTAGGACTCCAGAGTATTGGTACATCTTTAGGAGAATGGTATCAACCATCTAGCGACTTCCAGATCGTGTCATTATCCAATTTCCATTGAGGCCATCAAATCTCCCGCTTCTTGCATCCCTCTGCTTAAAGGTGCCTGACAGTGTCTTTCGTGTCCGTCCGAACAATCATGTAGTAGTCGACAGGGCTGACTTGTGGTTTATTGATCAATGATGATCAGGTAGGTGTGCTTTAAGTCCGACATATGAACGAGGGAAGGCATGACTGGAATGCCAAGGGAGTTTACCCCGATGACCAGCCTGCCTTAGGCGTTTGTGCGTCTGCCGTGCTTCAGAAACCCAGTTAGGCAAGACGGGAGAGTGCAGCCAGTATCTTACAGCTGTCAGCTCCCCGTTGGCAGGCAGACTTTAGGAAGGCTGCTTAAGGGCAATTAAACTAGATGCAACTTGTTATAGGTTTAACAGTACTAAGTTATCCCGCTGCCAATAGTTCAGTTTGTCGCATTTGTGCAAAAGTTGATATTAGGGTTTCCCTAATGCATGGCGGCTAACTTCGACAAACTTAATACGCTTCGTTCAGTAATCGAGGCGCAAAATTTATCTTATTGCGGCTTTTCCACCAACGCTATTTCAATAAGACAGTCATAAACGAAAGTCATTAAGCTGCTGTACTCAAAACCAGAGTCCAGCAGTGCGGGATTGGGGAGGAGAGAGAAGAACTACCTTTTACTGAACATTATAGAGTCGTGTAACGCGAGATCGTTGTTGCATGGTTATGAAACCATGAGGGAGAGATTATGCGATCACATCGTGCCGGGTTCATGTCGGAATGTTTACTAGCTTCGTTTTTGGTTGCAACCTATCCAGTGTTGGCGCACGAAGCGACAGTTTCAGAGGCTGGAGGCGCCAGCGGTGTCTGTACTGACCATACTCATATAGACGCTGATGCTTTAGGATCTACCAATAATTTATCTGTTTCTTCTGGAACAACAGCTGTAATCGATTTCAGCAATTCCTCTAATATATCAGTGACTGGTGATTTCGTTAATGCTGGAGCTGTTTATTTTGTGTCAGGAAATACCGAACATCTAGAGGGAACACTCTCGGCCCAGAACATCACCAATCAGTACGGCGGCTTGCTAACCTCGGTTCTTCCAGAGGGTGGATTGTGCGGGCACGACCATCTCATTCCAGGATTCAGCATGGGACTGGACGCTGTGAACAACATCATAAACAGTGGTTCTATCATAAGCGCGGGGAATTTGACTGTTAGTGCAGGAGGAAGCATATCGAATATTCTGCCACCAAACATGGATGCAATGCAATCGATACAATCTCCGCTCATGCAAGCGCTGAATAATGTCAACCTGAATGTTTCAATGCTTAACAACGTTGGCACAATAGAAGCTATTAGAAAGAACATAAACATAACTTCTACCCAATTTTGGAGTGAGATGAATAATATCAATGGCCAGATAAAGGCTCTTAACGGAGCGATTAATATTCATGAATTGAACGAGGAAATGTACTCATGGTGGTATCCATTTTTGATATATGGGGGCGATCTGCTTTCCCGAGAGTTTAACAGCACATCCAAGATGCGCATACTCGATGTCAATGTGTGCAAGCTTACAGGGCTTGTTAATGTGACCGGATTAGGCGCGAGCGTTGTCGCGGCGACGCCAGATTTGAAAATAAATTCTTTTACTATTAGCGTGCCACCAGAACTTTATCTTGTGTATATGGATCCATTATTTGCAAACTCGGCCGGACACGTAACGTTGTCCGGCGATTTGGTTATGCCCGGAGGTTGGGCTCCATTAGGAATAGTAGCCAGCGGCGATATTCGAACCAGTAAAGCTGGCATCAATATTGCTAGCAATGGTAATGAGCTGTTGATGGTGGCCGGAGCACAATTCGAAGCCAAAACCACTGAGTGGGGTACTTATCTAAACCTCACTGGGGCGTCAGCAACCGGAGGATCAATAATGCTGACCGGGGACTATCCCATAGCATCTTTAAGTACTAGCGCTCTTCCTGAAAATCAAATGTGGGGGACTGGCGGAACGCTCATGCTAATTGCCTACCACGGCACAGGAGGGGGATACATTTCTCTGCCTTCCAATGTTGCTGTCAACGTGACTGCTCGGGATGGAGTAAACCATGGCGATGTAATCATGATAGCCGGGGCGCCGATGGGGACCGCAATCAGCGTTGGAAACATTACTGCTGGTACTAGTTGGGAAGGTTGGAATGGCAACATAACCTTAGCTGCGGCAACACCGGAGATTCTAGGTGGGAATGCCGACGATGCAGTTCCGACCATGAAAATATATCAGGGATTAATTGATAACTTTAGTTGGTGGGCCGTGGGAGAGGTGCAAAACTCTTCAATTTCGACTGGTATGCTGGAAGCCCGCCAAAACATCACGCTCATCTCCGGTGGCACCATTAATATGGAAGGTGCACTCTCTCACAATGGAAGCGTGAGTGTGACCAGCAGCGCTCCAGATAAGTACTTTTTGGCACCTTGGTGGTACTCTTGGTATCCGTGGCTTCAGAACTGGACATATTGGGGAGATTACTTCACTCCACTGTGGAGTAGCTCCTTGTGTGGTACATGCCATCATCATGATTCTATTGAAAGCCAGACTCTTAGTAATATACAAGTCGACAGTACCACAGAAACGTTATCGGCAGAGACCGCAGAAGCAAGTCCAGTTGAGACAGCAGAAGCACCAGTGCTGACACTGGATAGCAGCAGCGCAGAGGTGACAGTTGCAGAGACCGCAGAAGCAAGTCCAGTTGAGACAGC
>JACQVM010000259.1 GCA_016209785.1 Candidatus Melainabacteria bacterium
ACCATAAGGGAACTGGCACGTAAGATTCTCATTGTGCCCGAAAACAAAAACATAGGTGATTTACTTACTGAGTTTAAAAAGACTAAAACACATATGGCCATTGTGGTCGATGAATATGGTGCTACCCGAGGTCTCGTTACAATTGAGGATTTAATCGAAGAGCTGGTAGGAGACATTGCTGACGAGCATGAAATTGTTGAGGAGTTTGTCAGAGAACAAAAAGATGGTTCTTTTCTTCTTGATGCTAAGGCCACGTTGGATGAGGTAAATGAAAAGCTTGGCCTAGGTATCGAGGATGAAGAATTTAATACAGTCGGCGGTCATGTCTTTGGTCTCTTGGGGCGAGAACCAAAAATTGGCGATGAGGTTGGTACAGATAACTACATTTTGCGAGTAGAAGAATCTGATCGACATCGCATTATTAAGCTACGCCTTATTCGTAAAGAGTTTTGTCCTTTACTGCCCGACAATACAGATGGTGGTGCCAGGACAGATAAGGAAGAGGGAAATCTGCAGGAAATATCCAAATCAATTGAATCTGCCAAATGACCATCTTAAATCTGTGTCTGATTGTAGGCCAAATGGTTCCATGTTATTGAGCCCAAATGCTAACTATAAGGACCTCCTAAGGTTAGCCATCAAGTTTCAGACAAAAAAACGTTTTGGACAACATTTCCTAATTGATCCGCAAAAGTTGACACAAATTGCCAAAGCCTTGCAGCTATCTCCAGGCGATGAGGTTCTGGAAATTGGTCCTGGTCTTGGCTTTTTAACACACTTTCTCTTAGCAGACAACGCCCGGGTGACAGCAGTCGAAATCGATGGTAAGTGTGTTCGATACCTCCAAGACTTACAATTGCCCAATCTCAATGTAATCCATGAAGACATCTTGAAATGTGATCTAAGAAGCCTCGGTGTGCCCAAGCTCAAGGTTGTAGGTAACATACCCTACCAAATTACCTCGCCAATTGTGGCACATTTGTTTGGTGAAATTGGCCAGCCTGCGCCGTGGCTAGATTTGATTGACACCGTGGTCTTAACTGTACAACTTGAAGTGGCTGAACGTTTCATAGCTACCCCAGGCTCAAAAAGCTATAGTCAAGCAACTATTCTGGCGAATTATTTTGCCGAGGCCTCTATTCTAGAAATAATACCAGCCAGAAGCTTTTACCCAGCCCCTGAAGTTACCTCGGCCGTGGTGCGCTTTATTCCCCTCAAGAAGCCAGCCGTGTGTTGCAAGAATCCATCCTTATTGAGGAAAGTCATTCAGTCTGGTTTTCGCCAAAGGCGCAAGATGTTGAAAAATACTCTTTGTGTGCTTGAGCTGCCACCACAGGTAATTAAGTCAGCCTTGGCCGAGCTTAACTTAAACCCACAAGTACGTGCCGAGAAACTATCGCTAACACAGCTTGCTATGCTGGCAGATGCTTTAGAAGAGGTTGTCAATGCTGCCCAACAACCTAAACATGCATAAGCTCGTGGCTCGCTCACCTGCCAAACTAAATCTCACCCTTGAAGTTGTGGGACAGAGGCCTAACGGCTATCATGAAATTTCAACAATCATGCAGGCAATCAACCTGGAAGACGACCTAAGTTTTGAGTTTAGCTCGGCTGATAGGACGGAAGTGACAATTGCGTGCACCGCAGGTAATACTATCGGAAAGTTTCCTTGTGATGATTCAAATCTTATAGCGAAGGCTGTCAAGCAATTCCTAGCAGTCCAGCGGGTCCAGCAAGGGTTAGCCGTACAAGTTGTGACAAACAAACGTATACCCATAGGGGCCGGCTTAGGTGGTGGCAGCAGTAATGCTGCAGCTACTCTTCTGGCACTTAATTGTCATTTTGGTTACCCTTTTAGCCACGACGAACTGTTAGTACTAGGTGGAAAGCTAGGTGCTGATGTACCTTTTTGTCTTAGAGGGGGCACCTGTGTTGGTCGGGGACTTGGCGATGAGTTAGAGCCCATTAAAACAGTGCCACATTTTTATTTTATCCTGGTCAAACCACGCAATCTATCGGTCTCAACTCAATGGGCGTATGAAGCTTTCGATGACTTTTCAGATAGCCCTGACCAAGGCAGTTGGTCTTATCCAGATTTAGTGGGAGCAATTAATGGCATCAGCAACAATGAGCTTCAAGTTGCCACCAGTTGCTTTGGCAACGACTTAGAACCAGTTGTGTTTGCTCATTATCCTGAGCTGACATTCTTAAAGGAGCAGTTGCTTGCCCTGGGTTCCTGGTGCTGTCACTTGACTGGAAGCGGACCCACTCTTTATGCAGCAGTAGCTAACATAGAAATGGCCCACAGTATTAAAGGCCAATTCTTTCAAAAACTGTCAAGCACAAACTTAAATGCAACCCCAATTGATTTCTGGATTACTGAGTCAATCAACTATGGTACAAGACTGATAGCTGAATTGTAGCCTCGGCACTGTTCAGAAAATACTTCAAGAGCAAACAAACCAAACTTATGCCAAAATCAAGCTCCACACATACCATTCAATTTAAGAACAAGCTAGTCAGCAAGGCAATTGCACAAAAGATGCTTGATTTGCTTTGCAACAAGTATCCCAACGCCCATTGTGAGCTGGACTTTCAATCAGACTTCCAGCTTTTGATTGCTGTTATCCTTTCAGCTCAATGTACTGATGCCCAGGTAAATAAAGTAACAGCAACACTGTTTACACAATTCCCAACTGCCCAAACACTAGCTAGGGCATCTCTAGAGGAGATCAAGGCAGTTGTCCGCCCTACTGGTTACTACAATGCCAAGG
>JACQVM010000263.1 GCA_016209785.1 Candidatus Melainabacteria bacterium
GCCAAAACCAAGTGGAATGTTAGCTTCAATTAGCTCAATAATAGGTGCAATGCCGTTGCGAAGACGGGCATTACTGCGAGGACAATGAGCTACCTTAACCTGGTTGTCTGCCAGCAAAGCAATGTCCCGCTGAGTTAAGTGAACTGTGTGGGCGGCAATGGTTTGACTGTTCAGCAAACCATGGGAAGCCAGATGAGATATTGGTGAATGACCCTTGCCTCGCCAAGACAAGGTAGAGTCTAAGCAATGCTGGGGGTTAATTTGCCTCAGCAATTGATCAACTTGTACCTGAGAATTGGCAATCCAAGAGCACTCTTCGACAGACTCAGCTACATGGGCAAGAATGGGGAGCTTGTTTATATATGCCCAGTTAGCAGCCCGTTGCCAAATGGCTGGACACACCGTGTATGGTGCATGTGGAGCTACAGTTAGCTGAACAAGTCCTGAATGAAGTGCCTGACTTAAGGAGCTATCGTCCGAGTGGCTAAGGCCATTGTATTTGGCAAGCCAATTTTGCCAAATGCTGTCAGCACTATCAGTGTGTAGCCCAAACAGCTCTAGGCCTACAATGCCCCTTAGACCTAATTGAGCGAGTGCCCAGGAAGCAGTGCCCTTGTAGGATGAATCAGCTACACAGCTTGTCCCTGACAATGCTATCTTCTTTGCGCCAGCCAGTGCTGAGTCCCGCCACTTATTAGCAGACCAGCTAGATGCTTGCGCAACTAACTTACTAATCCACGGGATAAGACCTGACTGGCTATCAAAATGCTGCAAGGCAGAGTAATCGAGATGAGTATGTAGGTTAATAAGTCCTGGCAGGATTATGGCGTCTCCGTAATCTTGCCAGGACTTATCAGGAAAATTTTTAGCAAACTGTTGCCGCTCAAGTACAGAGCTGATTTTGCCTTCCTCAATGACAACAACCCCTTCTGGCATTGGTGGATGGGTTATGGGCAAAACCCAGCGTGCAGACAGTGCTTGTATGTTGTGGTTATTAGGTCTATCCATAAGCAGGCTTTATCAAAAATATTAGGATATAAGGCAAGTGTTTTCACCTAACTTTGGTGTGTTGTACTATTATCCAAAGTTATACGATTAGGAGAAGTTTAGAACTCCCTGGTGAGTTGTAGGGTTTTGTCTACAAGTTGAAAGTTAATCTTGAGGAGTTAAAAACATATCCCCAGGGGAAAATGGGGATTAGCTTCAAGGAGCAGATTCCTGGTCTTGAGGCTGTAAAGCCTGTTGTTGGCGAATTAACGTTGTCACTAGACTCTTGGGGCTTAAAGCTAACTGGACAAGTCCAAACCTTACTCAAGCTGCATTGTCACCGATGCTTAAAAGCTTATTTCCACAGCTTAAGTGTGGATGTCGATGAGAGCTTTGTGCATCAAACCGAAATGCCACGGGAGCGTGAGTTGTCTCATCACGATTTTGTGGAACCAATTCCCAATAATGGCGTGCTTGACATCAGCGATGTTGTGTATCAAGCTGTAACGCTAGCAAGTCCCGTATATTGTTTGTGTGGCGAGGACTGTCCTGGACCTCCCGTGCCTCAATCTGCGGGAGTACCTAAGGATAAAGGTGCTTCTGACAAGACTCAGGAGTACATTGATCCCCGATGGCAGAACTTAAAGACACTATTGCCAAATGAGAAAAGTGGTGAAGGTTCATAGATAATGTTTTGTTCCAGGGAATAACGGAGGGAGTGGAAACCAATGGCTCAGCCAAAGAAAAAGACCTCGCATCAAAAGCAACACTCACGCCGGGCTAAGTGGAAAGCCGCAGTAGTTACGTTAGTTAACTGTGTCAATTGTGCTCAGCCTAGCCGCCCGCATCAAGTTTGCATGGTTTGTGGATATTATCGCGGTCGACCTGCGCGACGCCGTGATAGTCTCGTCAACGAGTAAGCAGTCAGTAGAAAGTGAGTGCGGAGTCGAGCATGATTCGCATTGCAGTTGACGCCATGGGAGGCGACTACGCTCCTAGGGAGATAGTGTATGGAGCAGTATTAGCTGCACGAGAGTTTGGTGTGGCCATTCAACTTGTGGGTCCTCATGCTGCTGTGTCCAACGAATTGAGTCGGCACTCTACCGCTGGACTTGACATAACCATAGTGCCTGCTTCAGAAGTTGTGGCCATGGACGAGAAGCCAAGCCGGGCTATTGTGAAGAAGAAAGATTCGTCAATTGTGGTTGCCACTAGACAAGTCTCAGAAGGGCTAGCAGATGGCCTTGTGGCTGCTGGATCTACCGGAGCAGCGGCTGTTGCTGCTCAAATCGGGCTAGGACGAATTGCCAACGTTGCTCGTTCGGCCATTGCATGTGCGATGCCGACTATTGCCGACAAACCGGTCATTGTTCTGGATGTGGGCGCAAATGTTGAATGTGATCCGGCTCAACTTCTTCAGTTTGGTCTTATGGGATCAATTTTGGCCAAGGGGCTGTTCAATACCCAGGATCCACGGGTAGGGATACTTAACATTGGTACTGAGGAAACAAAAGGAAATACGCTGGTTCAAGGAGCCTACAAACTATTTAAGGAAAATGGGCAACTAAATTTTTGCGGCTTTGTAGAGGGGCGTGACTTCCCTATGGGCAAAGTTGATGTGGTGGTTACGGACGGGTTTACAGGCAATGTGACCCTGAAGACTGCAGAAGGCATTGCCCGGATGATTACGCACATGTTGCGTCAAGAGTTGTTGCGCAATATGAGAGGGAAGTTAGGCTCGTTTATTGTCAAACCAAGCTTTATGGCGCTAAAGCGTCGTATTGACTACAATGAGTCTGGAGGCGCACTTTTGATTGGGGTTAAGGGGGTATGCGTTATTGCTCATGGTGGCTCCAAGCATACAGCAATCAAGAACGCAATCAGGGTAGCCAAAGACATGGTTGCAGCCAACATAGTTAAACAAATTGAGTGGACAC
>JACQVM010000261.1 GCA_016209785.1 Candidatus Melainabacteria bacterium
GTTCCATATAGATACACCAGTTGCCCAAGTTCAAAGTTCATCCAATCAAACGCATCGCGCACCACCCGCTTGGTTAGGGCTCTTACGTCAGCCAGGCGCGATAGGCTCCGATAGGGATCTGTAGCAGAAGGACTCGGCAAAAGATTGTCCATAAAGTCTCTAGGACCAACACCATAAATAATCATACGTGGTCTTTTCGTGCCTTTGAGGAGGAAATCAGTTATGAGGTAAGCGTCAGAAGGCATTTCACCGGGGAGTGCTAAATTGAATGTTTTGACAGCATGTCCAGTGTCTTGCCTAAAGGTTGATTCAAAGTAGATGCTACGGTGGTGCTTGCTTCCATCCAATCGCTTATTGAGATAATCAGCGTCTGCTCCAGCTACTGGCACTAGCACTAAAGATGAGCCCAAGAACACAACATCGGGACAACTATGGCTCTCGACAAAACCCTTGATCGTCCAGTAAGACCAGGTCTTCTCAGGATACTCATGCATCTGAGTCTCACTGAAACGGAGACAGTATGCTGCAACATTAATTGCAAGAAAGAGGAAAACTGCGCTCATAAATCTGCATTTTGTCCACACTTTCACCTGTGGTGGCCTTGCCTGAGTGGAGCCACCATGCCGGTCAGCCTGTACAGCCAGGCAGGCTTGCATTTGAACTGGAGCTGAAAGTGCCATCAGAACTGGAAGTAAATAAATCTAGGTGATGTGTCTGGACTAAAGATGGTCAAAAGACACATAAGCGCCACCATCACACCACCCTGAACGACCCAAGGAGGGTGTTCATACAAGCGTTTCCCATTTAACCAGTTAACCACCCAGTGCGAAATCATCAGCAGTGGCAGAAGGACAATTAGTGCCGGGAAAATTATAGGATCACGTATTTGCAGCACAGCAAGCTTGGCAGCGCTAAAGTTATACAATTCATAAGGAGCTTGGAGAAGCATTTTCACTAACATCTGGCTAGCAATGGTCAAATTCTCAGCTCTAAAGAAAACCCACCCTACACACACTAAGTGGAAGGTCACAATCACGGAAATAACATGATAAACCCGGGACGTTACAAACGTTTGGGCTAAGCTGAAACCTTCCAGGAATCTAGCATACTCACGGTGCACAATAAGTAGCACTCCCTGATAAGCACCCCAAACAAGAAAGTGTGTTGCAGCACCATGCCACAGTCCGCCCAGTGCCATGGTAATAAACAAATTTCTGTAATTAAAAATGCGGCCACATTTAGAGCCACCAAGTGGAATATAGAGGTAATCTCTAAGCCAGGTAGACAAGCTTATATGCCATCGGCGCCAAAAATCTGCAACGTTGGCAGCTAAGTACGGCAAATTGAAGTTAATTGGCACTTTGTAGCCAAAAAGCAAAGCAGAACCCCTAGCAATATCTGTGTAGCCAGCAAAATCAAAGAAGATTTGAAACGCAAACGCATACGTTACAAGCCACAGATCTAACGAAGAAAAGTTTGCTGGATGTGCAAAACCAGCCTGCACCACAAGAGCTAAATTATCTGCAATGAGAACCTTTTTTGCCAGTCCCATTAAAATGAGCTGCATGCCTTCGTCCAAATACTCCCATTTAAACTTGGCAGCAATAGATAACTGTGGAATAAAATCCTGGTATCTCTTGATAGGCCCAGCAATCTGTGTTGGAAAAAAAGAAGCAAACAAAGCAAACTGTGGTAAAGAGCTAACCACAGGCTTGCCCCGATAAACCTCAAAAGCATAGTGAATAAACTCGAAAACAAAAAACGAAATCCCTAAGGGCAAAATTATGTGCAGGTGTGGTTCGTTCCAGTTTATGCCAAACAACCCCAAGCCCTGCTGGACAGAATGTACGGTGAAATAAGCATACTTAAAAATAGCCAGTGTAATTAAGTTAGCAGCAATAACGAGGCCCAACATGAGCCTTTTGTGCACAGTGGTTTTGGCAATGTATGGAACCAGGAAGAAATTCCCCAGGGTAAGCCCAGCAATGAGCAAACCATAAATTGGCCGCCACGACATATAGAACACATAACTTGCCACCAACAGAAGTAGCACCCTCAAGCGATGGGGTACTACCCAAAACAAGAAAAATACTGCTGGCAAAAAAACGAGGTACTGAAGGCTATTGAACAGCAATCTTGTTTCTCCTTATGCTTGCCCTGTTGACCTACCAAAAGGCGCATTAGAAGCCGCCAATAAAGGTTTCCAATGGCTTCACAATCATAAAGGCTGGATTTCAAGACTGTCTAGACAAACCTCAACCTCTTAATCTAAAGTTTTTATTCCCCAGCGCTGGTTATCATGAAAAGTGCCAAGATTTGCCATATTTTGTGCCACTTGAAAACAGTACATCCAGCTTAGGTTATCTGAATTTTAGGTAGCCTGATCGCCTCACACTACTGCTTGGCAACACGCGAGTAGGCTAGGACGACTAGTCTCGTAGCGTTGGATCTCCACTTTGGCGAGCAAAGCCTTCAGCAATAAGCTGATACCCACCTCCATACACTGTCTTTATGTACTTACGCTCCTGTGTTTCCAAACGGGTCCTCAAATGACGAATATGGACCCTGATAGTATCCACGTCATCGTCAGGTGAATATCCCCAAACTTCCTCAAGCAGCTTACCAGTAGACACAGTCTGACCATGGTGCTGCATAAGACAGTGAAGAATCTCAAACTCAGTCGGGGTGAGCTTAACAATACGTTCGTTTATCTTAGCTTGAAGATTTTCCGGTATCAAGGTAATTTCACCAGCCGTTAAAATTTCAGGAAGACTAGCAGACTGTGGGACCGACCCGGATCGGCGCAAGAGGGCACGCACCCTCACCTGCAGTTCCGGGATTTCAAAAGGCTTCACCAGATAATCATCAGCACCAGAATCAAAACCAATCACCTTGTCTCTAGTCATGCCTAGGGCTGTAAGCATTAGCACAGGAATAGGACGGGTATTGGGATTTTGCCGCAGGCGATTTCCA
>JACQVM010000262.1 GCA_016209785.1 Candidatus Melainabacteria bacterium
CTGAGGAGTTGTTTCACGATGCTAATCTTGCTTGGCTCATAGCTGACTTAAACCAGCAGTCTATCAAGGAAACCTGGGAAGGTAACAAGCGCGTCATCGAACTGCGCACCCGTCAGCAGTTAGAATTACCAGTCTGGCAAGATATTGTTGAGTTTTACCAAAGTCGACCGGCTAATTCCTCTCCTGAAAGTTTAGTTACTGTCGTAACAAATACTCGACTCGATCAAGAGTTAATTGACTCTACTCTAGGGGCAGTTATAGGCTGTGCAATTCCACAGTCCCTGTTGCATAAACCCACCTAAACTTTTCTTGCCCTTCAGTGCAATGTAACTACATCGTAAGCACGGCAACAGGGGGCTAGCGCATGATTAGGCTAGATGCATCATTACAACAACAAGATCGCACTCACGTAGGTGTTCGGCCCAACAGCAGCAACGCATTAGATGCTTTTAGACATGAGTTCTATGGAGGTACAACCACCAGCGGTGCTGACCTACACCCACAAAATCATCGCCGGTCAGACCAACCCAACGCAAATGCCACAGACACTAAAGAGACTGCTGAGCAGGCCATAGAACAAGCTTCTCAGCATTTCATAGAAGGCAATTACTCCCAAGCTGAAGCAGCTTGGCTTAAGGCGCTAAACGTCTATCAGAAAGTCTGTGGGCCCAATAGTCCCGAAGTAAGGGACACTTTGCTAAATCTAGGCAACAATTGCAATCTGCAAGGTCGCTACACAGACGGTGAGAAGTACACCAATCAAGCCATAGAAATCTCCAAAAGACAAGGCACATCTGGAGAAGTATCCTTGGGAGCCCTATTAGGCAATCTAGCCGAATCCTATATTGGCCAAGGCAAGCTCGACAAAGCATACGAGTCATACGCTGAAGCATTAAAGGTGCTAGAGAAAAACCTGCTGGCGTGTAAGACAACCAACGACCTTATGGAAAATAAGGTCGTAACAAGAATTGTTCTTAATGACTTTGCTAAATTCCTAGAGCAAAGGCAGCAAGGCAACGACCTAGAATTAGCCAAACAACTACGCGAGCGAGCGGAAAAAATTCACCGTCAATTACAACAACAATCACCCAATGGAGGCAAGCAAAAACCAGCTGATTTAAAAGGTACAGGGTAGAGAAATTCAAGTTACCAGATATCACAGCCTAAACGTGAGACACTAAGTTAGCATGGGTATATCGCCCATAGGGGACCCAACGGAACGATACTGATATGGTAGACGTATCAAAAGAGACACAAGAGGCTCGCAACACCGAGACCCAACAAGAAAGCACCGCACGGAAGGCCTCTGAAAAGATGGTCCAGGAAGTGTATCCAGCTCCACCTACATCTGGACAGGCAACAGACTACCCTGTGAGCCGGACAGGCTCAGATACTGCGACTAACACATCAGCAAGTAATGTTGACCGAGCTGTCACTCCATTAAGAGATACACAACAAGCAACAGACCAAGCCCGCCCTGCCCCACCTGCCCAGGACGTTGGAGTCAATAGATCTTCACCAACTGGTGAAAGCAGCAGCACAGATACAGCACAGCGCTCCAGTCCCTCAGCTAATGACGTTGACCGAGCTGTGATTCCCTTAAGAGATACACAACAAGCAACAGACCAAGCCCGCCCTGCCCAAGAAGTGCGTGGAGCTGGTGCAGCTGCCGCCGGGGCTGACACCTCATACAAAGGAGAGGCAGCTCAAGGTCAAGCAATGTCGAGAGGTCAGCCATCCAGTCAAAGCCAGGACCGTCCAGTCGATGCCCCACAAGAAATAAAAGACAGTGCCCGTACTGCCCAGGAGGTTGGACAAAGCCCTAACACAGCACCAGAGAGGATTCCTCCTGTCCCAACTGAACCACAAAGGCCACCAACAGACACTGGACGTACACCGCCGCCTACTACCGAGGTTGGAAATCGTGTACCAGTTGGTTCAGAAAGACCCCGTACAGGAGATGGCTCTGACGGGTCCACTAATACTAGTAGACCTGGCGGCGGGACACCGACGAGTGCTAGTAGAGGTCCTGAGCCGCCTGTTGGTGCACCTCCTGAAGGTGGACCAACACGGGGACAAGGTGTTCAACCAACGGAAGCACCACCTGGTCGTACATCGCCCACTGTCCAAAGACCAGAGGCACCTACCCAAGCAATTGATAGATCAAGACAAGAGCCAACAACAACCCGTCCGGGTGAAAGCCATGCGCCGCCGCCACGGAGCGAAGCCAGCGGCGATGTTCCCAAGTCACGCACACCAAATACAACTGAAGGTGAAATTAAGAACACGTCTCCTCAAGCACGCTCTCTCACATCAGACACCGAAACCAACCCAAGAAAAAGACAAGAAGAACCAACATCACCTCCTAAAGAACATGGTTCATCACCAGCTCCCCGAAAAGAAACAGCTGACTCGCCTCAGTCTCATAGAATAGCTGGTCCAGCGGCTGATAACCTTCTTCGGGAATCCAAAGCCGAGCCAATGCGACCCACATCCCACTCATCTGGTGGGGGTCTGGAAAAGACTGCTATAGGCAAAGATCACATTACTGGACCAGTTCAACCTCTAACCAAGCCCTTAAAAGACCTTGAACACACAGACAAGAAACCAACTGAACTAAGCGGTCCAACTACCAGGCCCTCACGTGAAGGAACTCCTGAAAAGTCAACCATTCTTCATATTGCCCCGTCGGCCAATTTGCACCGCGTTGCCAGTCAAATGGAAGATCGCCATTTGTCTTTTACCTTGCGCGCCTCCAAAGAAGCTGCTCTTTCCACTCAAAAGTTTGAGATGCTTGGTGTAGCAAAGGCACGAACCCCCAAAGACACAACCGTTGGAGTGTTTAAGGATTCAACTGCAGGCAAAGTAATAGAAACCGCTGGTGCTGGCACTCAAAAGTTGCCTACTGGACGACCCCAAGATGCCACTGGACCTGTCAAAGACACCCATACTAGTTCAGCAGGCAAGCCAACAGCAGACGCCCCCGGCAGTGCAGCTAAGCCTGGCAAAGTACAAGACACCGCAGGAACGTCCGGGCAGCCAGTAAGAGTCTCACCAGAAACCCAGGGGCAAGGACTACAACCAGGGAGAACAGCTCCTGTCATGAATCCTGGAGCTATCGAACCTGGGCGGACAACAACTGACGGGGGAGCAACCAGAATACCAACAAAATCAGTGGCTGACATAATTGCCACTACCAAACCAGACAAGCGTGAGTTTACCGGCGCTGAAATTATTCTAGCAACAGTCATTGCTGCCGCTGGTGCAGCTCGTGTCCGTCCTGATGCAGTCCGTGATTTATCAACAAAAGAACCAGTTCCACAAAAAGACCAGGTTATCCAACAGACAGAACAACCAGATTCAGTTAAACCCTCTGACGCACCCCAGGGAGTAAAACAACCAGTCCAGCCAAATGACCAAATTGCACAGTACACCGAAGAAACAAAGTCAGGCAAAACATCTGAGACACGCGAAGGAGTAATTGCCAGCCCTCACATTGAAGTTATGGCCAAAACTGATTTGGAAGAAGAATCTGAAAGCAAAGAAGAAACAATGGAGTCAGAAGAGGCCAATGACACAAGCTCACAGATAGCACCACAGACAGTGCTACTTCGACCCACACATATTGTTGCTCACAATGACACACTCGTAAGTATTGCCGAGCAGCTATTTCATGATCCCAATATTAGTTGGTTGATAGCTGATCTTAACAAAGATGCCATCAAAGAAAGCTGGGATAGTGACAAACGTATTGTTGAGCTTCGCGAGCGCCAGCAAATCCAATTACCAGTTTGGCAAGATATTGTTGGATTTAACCAAGAGCGTCTGGCTAAATCGACACCCGAGAATCTAGTAACCATTGTTACTGAAACTCAAATAGATCGCGATTTGCTTGATTCCAACCTGGGTGTCGTTATGGGCCAATCATCTGCTTCTGTTACCCCATTTGAAAGACAAGCCACCAGTGCAAGCAGTTCGACCCAGCAACCAGATAAGCCAGGTCATGCTGCTATAGAAATTCCCCCAATCAACTGGGGTATGGATGCAATAGAGAATTTTGTAGGCAGGCTCTCTAAAACAGTTTCAAATATTGGCAAGCATCCCAAACATAAGGAAAGTCCTGCTGATCACCCGAATGTATAAACAGTGACTTTAACCATTAAATCTGGGTGGCTCACGTTATTTAAATATCGTCAAAGGGAATCAAGATGATAGTATCTGCTTTGCTCTTCAGGGGTTTGGGGCTGGAAGAAGAGCCTTATGGCAGTATTGCCAAGCATAGGGATCTCATCAGCAAGGAGTAAGCATCAATGCCAAGAGAAACAGAAACAACACGACCACCAGAAGAAACAGAAAAAAGTAAAGAAGTAGGCAAGAGTGGTAACAGATCCCTTACAGCCGGGGATGCAACCAGAGGTGGAGCGGAGGTTAATACTCAAAACTTATTCCCAACCGGCGATACCAACAGACAGCAGCAACAGCAGCGACCAGGCGACACATCTGGCTCTCAAGCCACCCAGCCATGGTCACGGGCTACGACAGAAGCAAGTACTATCCCGCAGTATCGCGAGCACGTTGGTGCCGAGCCTCACAGTGCTCACAGAAATTCTACAAGGCAGACCAACCCTGATGGCGGCACAAAGGAGACTACCACCATAACCTCGAATGAAACATATCAACGACCTGCCGCCGGTGGTGGTACGGAGACAATACGTAGCGGAGCTCAATTAGAGCAGAATGTTCACTATCGGAACAAGCAAGGCCAGGCTGAAGAGAGGCAAACACCAGTGAGATCCGGTGGGCAGGAGATTCAAATCCGTGCTAGCGACACGCATACATATAGAGATAACGCAGGTAATCAGATAACTCAGTTCGCCCCACCGCGTCAGCATGAGGGTCGGACAATCAACGAAGTTTATTACAATCCTACAACCCGCCAGTGGATGGGGCGCAATAATGAAGAGCAGAGTGGTGTGACTCCAGGAGCAGAGGGGAATCCTCAGGGGACGACTCGTGAACAGTTTAGAGCAATCCCTGATCCAAGCAAGCTGCCAGGAAATCGTTAGGAGTTGCCGTAGGACCTGGTCTAAGTAATCAGTCCAACAGAATCGGTTATGTGGCGATGCTTGGCGTCTCCCCATCTAGATAATCACGGTAGGGTAACTGGAGTTCGCACCAATAAGAAGGGTGTAGAACCTCGCCCCACACAGAACAACCCGGGTTGCCGGACTTGGCCTTGATCGGATTTTGTTTGTACCTCTGTAAGCGTACTCGCTGCACTGCCCTGAGTTCAGTGAGGCTTATTCTCAACAGCTAAGCTTGCTTCTCGCCCTTAGCTTCACCTTCAGCATCACCTTCTTCCGAAAGGAAAAATGTTGGTTTACCAAAAAATCCAGATATTCCGCTTGAAACACCATCCTTCAAGCGCGACATATAGTACTTATACCCTTCTGCTACTGCCTCAAAGGCTTTTAGGTGCCCAGGTGCTTCCTGTCGAGTTTGTCCGTTACTTTGGGAAATCTCCGAGCTATGCTGCCCTAAATCCTCTTGAGTTTCAGGAAGCCCAAGGTCCTCATCAAAACTATGTGTTTCTCCCCTGCAACTGTCTGTCATACTACATCACCAGAGCTACTTACTTACGTCATGCGCTGACACATTCAATACCAGTTTAATTATACCCTAGGGTTGCTAGAGCTAACCGTAACACAGGTACACCTCCATCAGAATGAGCTGTAAGAAATGACACACGCGATGCGATCAGGCTGACCATTCTCAGTAAGCCAGCCCGATGCACAACATAATTACACAGGTGGTTTCACATATGGTGCTATGAAATCATTTTCACTGTGACACCAGAATTGGCTGAATACGATTAAGATTGTCCAGCGTTAACTGATACACTGGTTTATCACCGTTACCAGCCACGCCAGCATTTAAATCACCAAGTACAGGCACTATAAGATTGCCTGCAGTACCAGGTGTTTGGGCAATTAAATATCCAGCTATGGGCATTGAAC
>JACQVM010000270.1 GCA_016209785.1 Candidatus Melainabacteria bacterium
ACTTAAAAGTAAATGTCCACACACCAAGTACACAGGTGAAAAACCGCCATGCTCAGAGGTCAATTTTCAGCATGAACTCACAAGAAAGCAAGAACTTACTCGAGAGTTAATTTCCTCTGATACCGTATATGGTGCCTCTTATGCAAAAAAGAAAGAAAAGAAGAAGAGCCTCGCCGAGTGTCCAGCGTCAGGACTGTCGTTCGGAGGCTGGGTACAAGACAAATCGCCAAGTATCTTGTGCTCGGTGATAGGATAGCCATCACCGAATCAATGTGCAAACGAGAACTCCAATCCTTGGACTACCACTGCTTCCTTACCGCATTCCCAAAACTCAAGAATTGTCATTCAGAACAACCATTGCTTCCAGCTGTTCGTTTTTGTATTTGTTATGCACCCACAAGAGGGCATTTTCTTGCGTGCACCAAGCTATATCAGCCATTCTCCACGATCCTGGAATTGCAACTGCTGTGGCTCCTAGTAGAAAACCAAAAAACCCTAGCCAGCATAACACGATGCCCAAGGCCACTATAGCTGGGACAGACCAGAAGACGAGGAACTCGTGCCATACAAACTCCAGCAGATCTTCATCTGGTACTTTCACGTACTTGCCTGACACAGCCCTCTTCCAGATAGCATCACGACTGTCCCGATAAATGGCTCGGAAGCTCACATACATAATAAAAACGACTGCAATTATGATCCAAATCGGTGTCACGGTAGATCACTTCTTCCATACTTAGTTATTGCCACCCAGAACAGTCACCTGCTAGGCGGATTTGACAACTCCTGGCGGCTGGCCGGCTGCCGAAGGATGTGGCAGCAGACCTGGGCATTTCCATCCCGACGCGCTATCGCTGGATTCCGGCAGCAGCTTCAGGCGACTCATGCCCTCTTACCCGACAAAACCCCGTCGGAGTTTTTACCAGGCTCCTTACCGTCGTTGGTATTTGTAGCAAGTCAACCCTTGTCAGCTATTCCGATTGCGACCAGTGCGGCACCGATCGCAGCTAAAGTCATAGCCACAGCCATAACCCCGGCCATAGTACCAGTCAAGGATAAGACTCTACACATGTCCATAGCTCCAAACAAAACCAAACTCCCTGTCCCCGCCAACACCCCAGCGACAATGGGAGCTGTCCTAAGTCTAGGCCCAGCCAAAGCCCAAATTCCAGATCCAAACAATGCTACAGTCAAAGCCCCAAGCCCGGCCCCAGCCAGAGCCCCAAGAACTACGCTAGCGAGCGACATAATGACTCCGGGTGCAATGAGCAATTTCTTGCCTTTCATTGCAGATCTCCTCTCAAACACTTGCTTATACGCCATTCTCTGCCGACGGCGGGCAAACAGATGGTCCAATTTAAATTCACTACCCAAGATCGGGATACCCGCCCTCTCGGGTACCTTTCACTATAATGGCCCCACCCCAGACCATCACATACGCAAAAAACATTGCCAGACCAAAACTAAGCCAGGCAGCATTGTTCATGATAAAGATGCTAACTACCAGCCATAGAATTAGTAAACCAATTGCTGGTGGCAGGCATTCACGTGGAGTATAGGCAGAAAGAGTTGCGGTACCAATTAGAACCCATACTGTTCGAGAGATATCGAAAGCCCAGGCATAGGCGATCGGAAGTCCAACTAGCAACCCCAGCGCAAAGCCACCGACCATGGCAGCCTGCACAGGTCCCATCCAAACAACAACATCGCCGATGTACTGAATTACTTGCTGAAAAAAACCCAACAGCTTATCTCGCGGTCCTGGCTGATTGACAAACGCTAACAACATAAACATTTCCTCCTTCTGTGGGTACGTCTATTAGTTGACATGTCTTGCTGAAGGCAAGGTAGCACATGGGGCTGTGGCTGGAGACTTGAAGGAGCGCTCGCTTGGGTCCAGTGTTAGGCTAGTCACCTAACACTGGACCTTTCGTGGACAATCGAGGCGTCATACTCTCTTAAGCCTAATCCGTGCATGGATTCAGCACACGCTGCTCCTGCAATTACTTACGCTTGAGCGCAGTACGTCTAGTTCTCACGCCGAGAATCAGCATCCACACACCGTACACCATGAAAGCGGCAGCAAGCAGCGGCGTTGTAAAACGGGCATTCCCAGCCAAGTATGGACTTGCCAACAGCCCAGAGACAGCAAAGAACACAAAGCCTAGTCCTCCAAAAATCCGTGACCAATACACAGTTCGGGGATGCCCCCCTGTAAGCGATGACAGCAGTGTAGCCGTGCTCATGGCAAAGAAGACAGCAGCCAAGCAAAAGGTGGTCAGCATAACGTAAAAGCTGATTGTCGCCATACAAGCTCCTTGCATATTGCCCAGGGTTGGTGGCTGCTGGCTACTTCAAAATGGAAGAATTGCTTTATCACTGTTGAGCTCAACAAGCTTATGGGAAGCAATTACAGTTACACGCAGCTCATCTGCACTGCTGTCGCTGAACGTCTTTCCCATAGCAGAAGCCTTGGCTGCCAGCGCTTCAGCCGACGAATGAACCTTGGCTTGACGTGCTTCACGAGCATTCTTAGCCACCTCAAGCTCAGCTACAAGCTGTTCTATCTGCTTACGAATCTGCGCTTCTTCCTCAAGCCATTTGCCATAGGACTCAATGTGCAGATCCACATCGACTCCCTGAAAGGAAGGAGCCCTGGACAAAGGAGGCATAGGCTTCTCCTCGACCTGCCGCACCTTAGCTCGAGCTACATTCAACTGTGCAACTGCATAGCCTGCAGTTCTAGCCAAGCCCTTCAAAGTACTCGCTTCAGCACTTTCTGCCGGAGTAACTGTAGTAATGTGAGGACTTGTTTTAAGATCCAGAGCTGTCCATTCAGTTAGCTTCTGCACCTCGGAATGAAGAGAGCTAAGTGAAAGCATTGTCTCAGCAACAACAATGGTTGCCTCGACTGTCTCATCAACATCCTTACCCTTAACTCCAGACAGCTTATCGAGCGCCTCTTTGACTAAAGCAAATGCCTTCTGGCATTTGTCTATGTTCCTACTCAACACAGCAAGGCTAGCCGAAGACTTACGCTCAGAAGCAAGACGTGCTTTAGACCACTCCTCTATTTCCTGAAGATAACGGCCAACCTCTTCTGTAGTAGGCTTTTGTGGCTCTCTAAAGCGCGTTTCATCCAGGTCCAGATATTGAGCAAAAGCTTCGGCAGCATCATCGGTTGCCTCTGCCGCACTGGAATAGCAGACAAGCGCTGCCTCAAGGCAAGCCACAAGACTCGTAAGCTTGCCTTCAATGTCTGCCCTAGACGGACCCTTTGGACGAGCTTTGAGCGACTTTGGGCATGCCTTTGAGCGCGTCTCTGCACCCTCTTTGAAGCTTGCAACACGGCCAATAAACGAATCACGCATAGCCTGTGCTGCCCGCACCACTGGTAAGAGTGACTTGGGCATTTCTTGGCTTGCCAGTTTGTCAACACGCTTCAAGCTGTGTGTTAGTGCAGCCAGGGCAGCTTCGACCGAATTTGCCGCAGGCATTTGCCTAGGAACCAGATCAACCAGGCCAGCGTATGCTTTAACTCGTCGCATATGTGCTGCCACACGTGCTGCAATGTAAGCTCGTACATCATCAGGATTGGTTGAGCTCAGATATAGGTGTCTCGTCAAACTGTCCCAAGCACGAGAGGCGCTATCATGTTCGCTGCCTGCTGCCCGCCAGGCAGTATCTTCCTTGTCAGCTACACGCCATTTCTCTACGAGCTCTTTCATTTGGCTGCGCAAGGTAGCGTCTAGCACATCAGCCTCATGGCTGCTTATGGCAAGCTTTGTTACCTTAGCAGGTGCGCTAGCACCTGCATTTGCTGCATTGCTGTTGCTACCAGCAGAAACGCTGGTAGTTGGTTGAGCAGAAGCCCCGGAAGCAATGCGAGCCAACCGCTGCCGCTCTCTTAGCTTCTCTTGCCTTAGGTGCTTTACCCAGAGCCAGAGCCCACCAATTAGCAAAGCAAAGACAATTACAAAGAGAATAACCATTGTGGTGCCTC
>JACQVM010000265.1 GCA_016209785.1 Candidatus Melainabacteria bacterium
AGATAAGTTTGTACGCAGTTGTTGGCCACGTTATAAAGTTGCCTGGCGGTATTGCAATCACCGGAAAGCAAAGCTATGTCTGCTAGGGAATTCAAGGCAGAGTACATTAAGCGTCCAGATTGGCTGGTAGGAAACTGCTGTAATACTTTTAGTTCTTCACACAGGTTTTTAACAGCAAGGTCTGGTCGATTTAATCTGAGGCATTCTTGCGCAGCTACACGATATTGAGCAACACCTGTGTCGGCAATGGCTTGCTCAGGTCCCATCAACTTGGTATATGGGTTAAGTCTGAGATCGTTTTGTATCTCATTCATGCCAAAGGTTGCAGTGTGTTGGCCAGTATTGTCAACTGTAGTTGCTGTACCTTTAGGAATTTCATATTGCTGGTCGCTTGCTTTTGGCATTAAATTGTAAGCATCAGCAAAGAGGCTTTCGTTGGGTGTGTTTGGTGCCAACAACTGACTGTCTGTCCTGTCGTCCGTGTCTCTACTACCTGGTCTTGCCATTAGATAAGCTCCTCCTCCTGGATGCACCCAGATAGATATACCCCCCAATAAGACAAAACAGACAAAATGTAAGCCAATTTAAGCTGGTGTTTGGACCAGACACCTCACCGTTCAAATTATTCAGTTGGCTATGGAATTAGCACTGTGCTTAGCGTCGACTTAAGTGACGTTTGCGCATACGAATTGAGTCTGGGGTAACTTCAACAAGCTCATCGTCTTGTATGTACTCCAAGCATTTTTCAAGCCCCATCTCGATTGGGGCTTGCAATGTGACCAACACATCCGAGGTAGAACTGCGTACATTGGTAAGCTTCTTAGCCTTGCAGACATTAATATCAAGGTCTTGTGGCCGTGTATTTTCACCTACAACCATGCCAGCATATACCCGTGTGCCTGGCGTTACAAAAAACAGTCCCCTGTCTTCAGCTCCCTGTAGGGCGTATGCAGTCACATAGCCTTCTTCCCAAGCCACCAAAACGCCATTTCTTTGACGAGCAATTTCACCGCACCAGGGGCGGTACTCTAAAAAAGCATGGTTCATTACACCATTGCCTTTAGTGAGCCGCAAGAATGTGCTGCGGAATCCAATGAGCCCACGTGTTGGCACTACAAATTCAAGCAAGGCTTGTGTGCGGTCGATGTGCATGTTTTGTAGTTCTGCCTTGCGTGGACCGAGCTCCTCCATGGTTGCACCAAGATATTCTTCAGGGACATCAATCAAGAGCCTTTCAAACGGTTCGTGGTCTTTGCCGTCAGTTACCTTAATGATTACTTCTGGCCTAGAGACTTGAAATTCATAACCTTCACGCCGCATTGTCTCAATGAGTATTCCCAGATGAAGCTCTCCACGACCGCTTACCATAAAGGTATCGGTGTTGTCTGTCTCGGCAACGCGCAAGCTGACGTTGGTTTCCAGTTCACGTAGCAGACGCTCCCTTAGCTGTCGCGAGGTTACATACTTGCCAACTTGCCCAGCAAAGGGGCTGTCGTTAACCATGAAAGCCATCTTCATGGTGGGCTCATCAATTTTTATGCGCTGTAAGGCGGAGGGTTCCTCAAGACAAGCTATGGTGTCTCCAACATTGGCAGAAGCAAGCCCAGCTACAGCGACAATTTGTCCAGCCGAAGAGCCATCGACCTCTAGCCTTTTTAGTCCATGGAAAGAAAATAGCTTTGTGACTTTGCCTTTTACCTGAGAGCCATCTTCTTTGAGTACAAGTACTTGCTGCCCATCATGGATGGTGCCATTGTAAATGCGTCCTATGACAATTCGCCCAAGGTAATCGCTATAGTCAAGGATAGCCACCTGCATCTGTAGGGGCAGGTTGTTATTGCCTTTTGGTGGTGGGCAGTGCTGGACAATAAGATCAAGCAGTGGACGCAAATCCTTGCCTTCCTTTTCTGTGTGTAGGGTGGCAATTCCCTTAATTCCTGAGGCAAAAGCATAAGGGAAATCAAGCTGACGGTCAGTTGCGCCTAGTTCGACAAAAAGGTCAAAAACCTTGTCGACAGCAACATGTGGGTCTATGTTGGGGCGGTCTATCTTGTTGATGACCACGATAGGACACAGCCCTCTTTCGAGAGCTTTTCTAAGCACAAAGCGAGTCTGGGGCATGGGACCTTCGCCAGCATCTACTACTAAAAGAGCACCGTCAACCATGCCCAATATCCGCTCTACTTCGCCGCCAAAATCAGCATGTCCTGGTGTGTCAACAATGTTAATGAGGTGGTCTTGGTAAGTGATGGCTGTGTTTTTTGCCAGTATGGTAATGCCGCGCTCTCGCTCCAGGTCATGTGAGTCCATAACACATTCCACCACTTCCTGGTTTTCTCGAAAAACACCAGTTTGGCGCAAAAAGCCATCAACAAGTGTTGTTTTGCCATGATCAACGTGAGCAATAATGGCTACATTGCGGATATGTCCAACGGTTTCCCCGGAATGAGCTGTCTTGTCTGTTGCGTTGTCAGTTTGAGTTGTGTCCGTCATTTCTAACCTTGGAGTTGCCTTATATTGTAAGCGTATCCTTTATTGTCCCTGGAGATTTGCAAGCAGCCAAAGGGCTAAAAGTGGTGTATTCTAAAATCGTCTCAGGAATTGCCGAGATAGGCTTATTCTTTATGCTTCTTTGAATCTTTTAGGTTCTCTTTTGTTATGGTAAGTGGAACCGTATTGCGCAGTCACGCCGGTGGATACCTGGTTCACTCAGATGAGCTCAAAGGGACGCTTATCTGTGCAGCCCGGGCTCGTCTCAAAAAGGAGCGCAAATTTATTGTTACTGGCGACAAGGTTCAATTAGGAGAGGTTGATGTAGCCCAAGGTACTGCTGTGATAACCGCAAGACTAGAACGTGAAAACCTGCTTTCTAAGCCTCTTATTGCCAATGTGGACCAGATAGTTGCGGTTCAGGCTATCCATCAACCAGAATGGAACCCACTTTTGTGTGACAGATATCTTGTGCACTGCCAGCTTGCCTTGCCCTCTGCTTCAATTCTTCTTTGCTTAAATAAGTGTGATTTAGCCTCGGATGAGGATTTAGCTTCATTACTTAAGATTTATGATCCGCTTGGATACAAAATGCTTACTGTGTCAGCTATGACTGGGCAAGGCATAAAAGATCTTACCGACTGCCTGGCTGGCAAAATCTCAGTTTTAATAGGGCCTTCTGGTGTTGGGAAGTCGAGTCTTATTAATTATCTAGACCCAGGACTTAACCTAAAGGTAGGCTTGAGTGATGATGACTTTGGACGTCATACAACAACCTACAGTAAGCTTTATCCGGTAAAGCTAGGATTAAATGACTCAGAGCAGGCAACTTGGGTAGCCGATACGCCAGGCT
>JACQVM010000266.1 GCA_016209785.1 Candidatus Melainabacteria bacterium
ACCTTAGTTAGCTCAAGAGAGGGGCTTTCCTCAACTGGTGCCTTTTCTTGGTCTAACAATATCGGTACACCATACTGAGGCTCAATAACAGGCGCTACTGGTTGTATCTCAACTGGTATCTCAGTGACAACACCTTCTGAAGTTAGAGTAGGCTTGCGTCGGGACAAAACACGCGGTTTAACTATAACTGGCTCAGGGGGCGGCACAACCTTACCTTGGGCTTTCGCTGGCTTGGACGGCTTGGCTTTTTCTTGTTGTTTCTTTTTCCCCAGATGAGCAATAAGCAGACCAACTGCATGTTTGTCTACCGTGCTCGAGTGACTTTTAATGTCATAACCTAGCTCGCGTAATGCCACAATCAAATCTTGATTGGGCAAGTTCATTTGCCGTGCAAGCTCGTATACTCGGACACGATCGTTCATTCACTAGTCTCCTTCTTTTGTGTATTCTTGCACGTTTGTTTGCTTTGTGCGCAGTGACTGGATAGTTCCTGGATAAGTTGTGCTTCAAGAGGCCAACTTATGAGACGCTGCTTTGCTCTATCTTTGCGCTTGCGTCCCTCCAAAGCAGCCTTCAATCGCGTGCCTTTTAGAGCAGCATCTAGACAAGGCTGTGAGCAACATAAATATGCCGATCGTCCCCACAATAGCTCCTTGCAGCTAAGAAGTTTAACTTGTCCAGTAAGACCATCCAAGCCCAGGCGCACCAACTCACAGCGTGGTTTTGTCTTCCTACAGGACACACACACGCGCAATGGATTTAGGTTGACTCTTTCCTTTTGGCTAAACAGTAATGGTTCTCCACTTTTAATTAACTTTTAAGTTGTCAAGGAAGCTAGCCTTCCTCATCAGATGGACTTCCTCCTAGTACCGCGTTGAGGCTCTTAAAGCCCCCACCGGTTTGGCTCTCAGATTTGATGTCTATTTTCCAACCAGTAAGTTTTGCTGCCAGGCGCACATTTTGCCCGCCTCGTCCAATGGCAAGACTAAGCTGATCATCGGGAACAATTACCTCAGCACGTTTGCCACCCATCTCCGGTGGATCCTCGTAAAGTGCCACAGTAGTGATGCGAGCAGGACTTAAGGCATTGGAAATGTAATCAACAGGATCTGTGGAGAAACGAATTACATCAATTTTTTCATTACGTAGTTCTGCTACAACATTTTGAATGCGTACACCTCGGGTTCCAATGCAAGCACCAACCGGATCAACATCAGCATCTTGGGAATGGACAGCAATCTTAGTCCGGTACCCTGCCTCGCGGGCAATAGATTTGATTTCCACCGTGCCATCTTCAATCTCCGGAACATAAAGCTCAAACAATTCTCGAACAAGCTCTGGGTGAGCCTGAGAAACAATGATTTGTGGTACTCGTCCGGTGTCTCTTAACTCAAGTACATAAACCCGTACCCGGTTACCTACGCGGTATGTTTCACCAGGCAACTGCTCTCTTGAAGGCATGCACCCTTCCACACGACCAAGATTGATAATCACATTGTTGCGCGTATTACTAATTACTTCGATGCGTTCTATCTGCCCTGTAGTGCAAGTACCTTTGCGTGCTTCAAATTCTTTCTTAATAAGCTCCTTCTCTGCCTCACGCAGTCTCTGGGTAATAAGCTGCTTGGCAGTTTGTGCAGCAATACGGCCAAATTCCGAAAAATCTGCCGGTGTTACCTCGATTTCCAATACTTCCCCCAAAGTAACGTCTGGGATTAAGTCCTGGGCTTCAGCTAGACCAATTTCATGGTACTGATTGCTCACTTGCTGAACTACTTCCTTGGGCGCAAAAATCCCAATCTCTCCCGTTTCGTGATCAAAGATAGCCCGCACTCCTTCTACGTCATGGTCAGGCACCTTCTTCTTATACGCGGCAACAATAGCGTCACAGACGTAGGAGATAAACTCTTCTTGGGGAATGTTACGTTCTCGTTCAAGCTCCTCGGCTGCTTCTAACAGCTTATCGCCAATCTTAATCACGGTTCATCCTCCGCAGGTAATCTATTCAATTGTTTGGGTTTCCTAAAAAGCTAGTTTTTCTACATACATGGGTGAAGGCAAATAGATATGATTTTGCTTAACTCAACTTCAACTTGGATAATTGTGTCTTGTTGCACAACTTTAGTCTTTCTTTGTAACTGGCCACGATGTTGTCCCTGGGAAATTGGCTGGGGGTTACCAATGATTAGGCAATGCTGGGAAGTACCCAACAGTCTGCCTTGAAAGCAGCAGCCAAGCTCAGCAATACTTTCACGAGATTTTACTTCCACCATGTGCCCAGCAAAGATTTGGAATTCCTTTTCGCTCTTAAGTTCACGATTAATTCCTGGACTTTGCACCTCCAGCAAGTAAGAACCCTTAACCAGAGGTAGTGATTGACTGTCAAGCACCTCCTCCAACTGCCGGCTTACCTGCTCACAATCCTCCAAGCTAGTTTTTCCTCCTGGTCGATGGACAGTGATCTCCACGCAGTGTTTGGATCCCCTTTGGCAAAACCTTGTGTCAACGAGCGTCAGACCAAGGCCTTGTGAAACCCCGTCAGCCAAAGATTTTATTTGTTCTAGATTTAATTGCAAAGACACGGTAGAGGCAAGTTAAGCTCCATAC
>JACQVM010000267.1 GCA_016209785.1 Candidatus Melainabacteria bacterium
CATGATGGGGCTTGTCAGCAAACGTGTTGCTGCCCGAGTAGTTTATTTGGCTACGTTGCTTTTCTTAGGTTCAGGTATTTTAGGCATTTCCCATAATTTTTACTGGAATGCTAAACCGGTAGTGACATTAGCTATTGGTGCTGTGTTTTCTACCTTACAAGTAGTGCCACTAATAATTCTTACGTTAGAGGCCTGGCGGTTTCGCCAGATGCCTAGCAATGCCTTGAAAGACAATGGACAGAAAGGTGTGTTTGGGCTGTCCGATGCCTTCTTATTTTTGTTGGCTGTAAATTTCTGGAATTTTATGGGTGCTGGTGTATTTGGCTTTATTATCAACTTGCCTATTGTTAATTATTATGAGCATGGCACATACCTTACGGTTAATCATGGACACTCTGCCCTTATGGGAGTTTATGGCAATCTAGCCATTGCCACCATGCTCTTTTGTGGACGTTATCTAATTGTAGAGACACAATGGGCTACCCGGCTCCTACGTTGTGCTTTTTGGTCGCTCAACATTGGGCTTGGGCTTATGGTGGTCATGGACTTGTTCCCAGTGGGGATTATTCAATTTGCCGCTACACTAGATCATGGTTTGTGGTTTGCACGCTCACAACAATTCATCATGAGCATCCCTTTCCAGACTTTGACTTGGATGCGTGCAGTGGGTGGCTATCTTTTTATGCTGGGTGGTGTCATTCCTATCGTGTGGTTTATGACATCGCGCTGGCTTACTCTTAAACCAGCCCTAGCAGTGTCCGAGGTGAGTGAGTTTGCTACTAGTCAGTCAGTGGTTGAGCCTGATGCAGCTTAGGTGTTGTAGTCATCCTTGTGACCGATGGTTTAGCATGAGATTGTGATGATAGGAAATAAATATTGCGGGTGATGTCTCAATATGTCTTTGTCAGCTAAATTGCTTGTATGGGCAGTTTTAGTCTCTCAGGCAGTGCAAGGGGTGGATATATGAGCTCAATTACTCAGTCTAAGCTTTGGGAGTTGTATATTGGCAATGCAACTACAGCATATGAGCAAGGAAACTATGCTGAAGCAGAAAAGCTTTTGACCAATGCCTTAACAGAGCTTGATCAGGTTGTAGAGAGCCGTAGATTTATCCTTGCTGAAGTGCAGAGGCATCTAGCCAACGTTTATCGCAATCAAGGACGATATTCTGAAGCAGAGCCACTTTATAAGTGGGCGCTGACCATAGCTGAGGCAAGCTCAGGAGCTTACCATGTAAGCATTGTCCAAGTCTTAAACGATCTGTCCTTACTTTATTGCGAGCAAGGGCGCTTTCTAGATGCTGAGCCATTGCGCAAGCGTATACTGACAATCCTTGAGAAAACGCATGGTGCTGTCCACCAAGAAATTGCTCAAGCTTTTAGCGACTTAGCAGCACTTTACATGGTATTGCGTAAGTATGAAGCTGCAGAGCCACTCTACAGGAGTTCTTTTGTTATAAGAGAAAAGTTGTTGCCAGCAGATCATATTGATCTGGCAGCCGGTGCAAATGAGTTAGCGTTGGTTTTGTACATGCAAGGAAAGTATGCTGAGGCAGAACGCTTGTATCGACATTGCCTAGCAATTAAGGAAAAGGTCTTAGGACCACAACACAAGGAAGTTGCTCAGAATCTCAATGAGCTAGGGCTGGCTTTATGTGCTCAAGGTCGAACAGCTGAAGCGCAGGACTTATGTAAACGGGCCTTAGACGTTAGGGAATATCTGAAAGACCCCACCCTTAAGGGTGGGGTCTCCGTGGAGCTGGATGATGGTTCTGAGGAGCGAAATGCTGCTGACATATTAAGTGAGTTGGCTGACATTTACTGTAGCCAAGGACAGTTTGACCAGGCAACACCTTTGTGCAAACAGGCACTACAATTGAGAGAGAAGGCATTAGGGCCAGTCAACCCAGACTTAATAGGCAACCTAGAAAGTTATGCCTTTCTCTTAAGAAAAGCCCGGAGAGTTGTAGAAGCCTCTAGGATGGAATCACGTGCTAAGGCACTTATGTCCAACGTTTCCTAGACTGTAGGGACGGACGCTTAACTTTGTACACCATAATCATCATTTCTTTAAGGAGTAGTAATGAGTATCATTGACAAGAAGGCAACCATTGGACAACTGGTTGTAGAGCGCCCCAGCCGGGCTAGAGTATTTGAACGTTTTGGCATTGATTATTGTTGTGGTGGCAAACGACCACTTGAGGAGGTTTGTCTAGAAAAAGGACTAGATGTAGAAGAAGTGCTTGTCCTGTTAAGTGATGTGACCGGAGGTTCTAACAAAGGTGAGCAAGAAGATTTATCCAAGAAAAGTCTAAGAGAACTTACGGAGCACATTGTCAATCAGCACCATGCAACATTGAAGCAAGAATTGCCACGTATTGCCTCTCTGCTTAAAAAGGTAGTTGGTGTGCACGGTGAGCACCATACAGAGCTAAAGGAGCTGTCAAATGTATTTGGTCGTTTTCGTTGCCAATTAGAGATGCACATGCAAAAAGAAGAAATGGTTCTTTTCCCTATGTGTCAAGAGTTAGAAGGTGCCAAACGGTTGCCTGACTTTCATTGTGGCAGCATAGGCAATCCCATCAATGTCATGATGTTAGAGCATGATGAAGCTGGCAATGACTTAGCAGCCATGCGCCAATTGACCAACAATTACACCCCGCCAGCCGATGCTTGTGGCAGCTATCGAGCACTCTTTGACGGATTACGTGAGCTTGAGCTAGATATGCATGAGCACATACATAAAGAAAACAATATTCTCTTTCCTAAAGCTAAAGGACTAGAAGCTGGTTTGGCAGTTAGGTAAGGTAGTGCCTAGGTTGCCTCTAGAGACAAAATGAGCTATCAGGAAAGAATTAATGACCTGTGCAAAGCCCGCCAAGTCTTTGTGATCACGCTTGGCTTAAATCTGGCTGTTGCTGTGGGTAAACTGGTGTGGGGCTTTGCCAGTGGTACATTAAGTATGGTTGCTGATGGGTTTCACTCTGTTTTGGATGCTTCGTCCAATGTTATTGGCATTCTTGGCTTAGGTATTGCTCTTAAACCTCCAGATGCTGGACACCCTTATGGGCATCGCAAGTTCGAGGCTTTAGCTGCCATCAGTATTTCATTTTTGATGTTTCTAGCTGCCTTTCAGGTTTTATCAGAAGCTTTGCACCGCATGACGTCCAGCGAGCTTGCCATGCCGATTGTCAGCTTGGTGAGCTATCTGATTATGCTAGTTACGATGGCAATAAATTTTTTGGTAAGTCGTTATGAAAGACAGAAAGCCAGGGAGCTAAAGAGTACTCTTTTGCTTGCAGACGCTAAACATACTTTGTCTGACATTTATGTTTCGCTTACAGTCATTGTGGCCCTAATAGCTATCCAATTTAAGTTTCCTCTGCTGGATATAATGGCGTCCCTTGTCATTGTTGGTGTAATTTTTAAAGCAGGCTTTGGCATTATCATGGCCAACCTTGGTACCTTGGTTGACGCAGCCATTTTAGATCCATCATATGTAGAAAAGCTGGTATTGGAAGTACCAGGCGTGACAAGTTGCCATAAGATTCGCAGCCGTGGCATGCAAGATCAAGTCTTCCTTGATCTTCATGTTCAAGTCCCTAAGCACTTGTCTATTGAAGAAGCTCATGCTATTTCCTTTCAGGTTGAAAACAAGCTGAAAGATGCTGCAGGCAGTATCATAGATGTTCTAGTACACGTGGAAGACGATGCACCTGGCTCCCAGATGACAAAAGAAATCCCTAAGGGCTAAAGTAGCAAGTCTCAGGAGGCAGCAATGAAGGTCCTATTGGCGCTGGAAGATAAGGTTTTTGGAAAGGCAATTACTGATTTTGTTGTACATCATAGTTGGCGCTCAGGAACAATAATTCGAGCCTTACATATTGTAGGCTGGACATTGCCAGAACGTGAACTTTTAAAATCTAGAACTCTTATGGAACACCTAGAAGATGAGTATGCCCGTGCCCGTGAGCTCATCAATGCAACAACTCAAGATTTAAGAGCAGCCTTGAAGGAAGTTGAGATTGAAGAAGAAATCATGGAAGGAGATCCTGCCAGAAGAATCCTAGCCACTGCTGAAGCGTGGGGAGCTCACCTCATTGTAGTTGGATCTCATAGCCGGCAAGGCATGAGTCTGTTTACCGCAGGTAGTGTTTGCCTGGCTGTAGTGTCACATGCACGCTGTTCGGTTGCCGTGGTGCGCCTGGAAAACAAAGTATGACACCACAACATAAGCTAGACTTATGCTCCGGCTTGATTGCCTTTATTTGTCGTTAAAAACTTATCTACCACCTGGTTTGCTGCCTCGGTCAGGGCTTGGATTTCTTTGGGTGTTGGTGAGTCAATGTGAATTCCTGCAATGACGCAAGTTCTTCTCTTAAGGCATGCTGCTACCTTGCGTGCTTGGCTTAGCGCTAACTGTTCTTCCCTGTGCCCGGGAGCAGATAATACAGAAGCCCAAGCTCTTTGTGATTGTTGATCCAGCTCAGCTAGTGCTACGGCGCCTACGTGTGGTGCTGCATTGAAAATAAGAAGTATTAGATCTGGTCCAAAATTGAGCGCGATTAGCTTAACCTGGCACCGATCTTGCCCTGCAATGAGGGTACTTTGGCTGTTGCTGAGCATGAATTGGTTGGTGTGCACAACGGGTCCTTATGGATCAGGCCTTTTAGCTAACCATACCTTGGCAGATATATGCTGTTATCAAGGCTGAAATCCATCTAAAGATGATCTGAGATAGGCTAAGTGCGGGAGACTATGAGTGGTTATCCTTAGGGCAAGGTGCATATGAAGACAATCATTGAGCCGTTTAGAACCAAGATGGTAGAGGCAATTCGCTTTACTACGCAGTGCGAGCGTGAGCAACTTTTGGCCAAGGCTGGATACAACCTCTTCAATTTAACCTCCGATGATGTAGTGATTGACTTTTTAACTGATAGTGGCACATCGGCCATGTCATCGGAACAATGGTCAGCGCTCATGCGTGGTGACGAATCATATGCTGGTTGTTCAAGCTTCTACCGGTTTCGTGAGGTAGTTCAAAAGATTTTTGGATTTCCAGAGGTTGTTCCTGTTCACCAAGGGCGAGCCGCTGAAAGGTTACTTTTTGGCTCAACAATAAAGCCAGGACATATTGTTCCTTCTAACACACACTTTGACACAACACGCGCTAATCTTGAATATCTTGGCGCAAAGGCAGTAGATTTGCCTATTGCTGAGTCTCGTGAGTTTGAGTCAGAATATGCTTTTAAGGGCAACATTTGCCTTGACAAAGTTGCCGAGTTAATTGCTAAGCATGGGTCCAATGCCATTCCTCTGGGGATGATCACCATAACCAACAATTCGGCAGGAGGACAGCCAGTAGGGCTCGACAACATTCGCTCTTACAGCGACATCCTGCATGCTCATGGCATTCCTTTGTATATTGATGCAGCTAGATTTGCAGAAAACGCCTGGCTGATTAAGCAGCGGGATCCTAAATATAGTGCCAGCACAGTGCAATCAATTGCAGAGGAGATGTTTGCTTTAGCTGATGGTTGTTTGATGTCAGCAAAGAAAGATGGTTTGGCCAACATGGGTGGTTTTATTGCCATGCGCAATCCAAGCTTAGCTTGCCGCATCAAAGACATGCTTATTCTTACAGAAGGTTTTCCTACTTACGGTGGACTAAGCGGGCGTGATTTAGAAACTATTGCTGTTGGATTGGAGGAGGTTCTCTCAGAGGCTTACCTTAAATACCGGGAAGCAGCTTCCAGGTATTTGGCTAAAGGACTGACAAAGCTTGGTGTGCCTATTGTCAAACCTCCGGGTTTGCATGCAATTTATCTTGATGCACGCTAGTTTCTCCCCCATATTCCACTGAACCAGTATCCAGGGCAAGCCTTAGCCTGTGAGCTTTATCTTGAAGCTGGCATAAGAAGCTGTGAAATTGGCTCAGTGATGTTTGGCACCCAAGATGTTAAAACAGGTCAAGAGTGTCCTGCTCCAATGGACTTTGTTAGGCTAGCATTGCCTAGGAGAGTATATGCCCAAAGCCATTATGACTATGTCATTGAGGCCGTGACCAATGTATTTAAACGCCGCGATAGTGTTGTAGGTATGAAAATTGTCTATCAGCCTGAGCGACTCAGGCACTTTAGCGCAACTTTTGCTAAAGTCACCGTCTCTAGTGAGACTTCTGCCAATTGTCAGCAATGGCTCAAGACCCAGTAAACTCAATCTAGTGTCGCTCGGCTGGTCTGCCAGGGCAGTGGATGCCGCTTGCATTGTCAGAAGTAGCCCTCTCAAAAGGACAGGTGCAGTCAGTGCCTAACCAACGTGCTCCAAGCTGTTTTAGGCTAACCAGCACTTCATAGAGTTCACGGCCTTTTTGGGTAAGGCTATATTCAACCCTAAGCGGCAAGTCGGAGTAAACTTTTCTGTTGACCAGCTCATAGGCTTCGAGCATTTTGAGCCGCTCCCGCAAAGTTTTCATGTTTAACCCAGGAATAAGTGTCAGAAACTTCCTGGTACGTGTTGGTTGTATGAAAAGTTCTCTGAGGACTTCAATTGTCCACCGAGCACTTAAGATTTCCAGCAGAAAAATAATTGGACAAATTATGTCTGGTGCAGCGTCATTGTGCTCTTGTCCAGGTTGATGATGATGCATGTACAACATTCCCCAATAAGGCCTGTTGGCACACTAACACATGCTAACCAATGCAACGTCCATCTTTCGGTGGATTCACCTGGTGACAGGGCCTTCACCATGCAGCACAAGAACAAGTACTTTATATGATGAACTGGCTGATATTGGAGACCTTAATGACTCATCTAAAGGAAGTAAAGTTATCCAATACTTACCCTATAGTTATCATTCTTAAGGATGATAACAAGATGAGAGTCCTTATTAGCATGCAAGCTAATTTGTCTTTGGAAGTTCTCCTTGTCTTTCCTTAGAGCTGCTACTAAAATGACGGGGCAAAACAACAACAAAACTAGTTCCCTGTCCTGGCACGGAATCACATGAAACCATGCCACCATGTGCCTGAGCTATTTGACGACATAAGCAAAGTCCTGTGCCTGTGCTGGCTGGGTGATGCCCTTTTGCAGAAACCTCGTAAAAGCGCTCAAAGAGCAATGGCATATCATCTGCTGCTATGCCGCGGCCATCATCTTCTATGACAAGCTTAATCCTATCTCCAGCACCATTACACTCAGCATGAACATTTACGATAGATTTTGTATGTTCCAAAGCATTTTCTACAAGATGGCTCAATAAGGTCATTATCGCCTCTCGATCACAATCAATCTGTAAATCTTGTGACAGTGGTTGGGTTTTTAGCTCCACCAGCTTTTCATGTGCTTTGCCCGCAAACTTATCAACTACGTCACACAAGATGGATGAAACTGAATGTGTTCGAACATTGAGTCTTTTGATGCCGTTTTGGTAACGGTAAATCTCGACCAAGGTGTCAATAAGATTGGACAACTTTTCATCGCTTTCCACAAGCAGTCTTAGGATTGCTTGTTGCTTGTCTGAGATTTCTCCAAAAGCTCCTTCCATCAATAACCCAGTAGCCCGGCGATTGGCTAAAACAGGTGTCCTTAGCTTATGCTTTAATGCAGAAATAAAATCCTCACGCTGTAGCGTAAGCGCATGCTCTAGACGCTTGCGTTCGCTTATGTCTGCTAAGGTGAGCACCAAGCCAAGGCGCTTACCATCTGAGTTTAAGGGTGCTGTTGTCCAGGCAAGTGCAATGTGTGTACCATTGTCTTGCTGAAAGTTTGCCTCACCAGAAACCAAGTTGTCCAAGCTGCCAATGACATCTTTAAGTTTAGGTGAGTCTATTCTTGGATCGGTATTGGTAAACTTCTCAGCTAAAACCCGTGCATCCAGACCAATTAAGTCACAGCCATGGATACCTAAAATTTGCTCAACACGTGGGTTAACCGAATGAATCAGTCCCAACTCATCAATTTCTAATACGCCTTCTCCCATCGAAGACAAAACTGCATCCAACCGCTGCATCTCTGCGCCTAACTTTCTTCCCACTGAGGCTAGTTCTTGGGTTCTTAGTCCCAACTCATCGGAAAAACTATCCCGCAATTTAACTAGTTGGGCTTCTTTGCGTCTCATGATCCACAGTACAAAAATCATCCCACCTGTGGTGGCTAAAAACCCCCGTGTTAGATGGAGAAAACGTAGAGTTATGGCAGTGGCAGATGGGATGAGCAACTGTTCGACAAAATCGAGTGCTAGAAAAACAAAAAATGCCAATACCATACCGGCTAAAATTACCAGATACGGAGGGAGTCGACGGACATCGAAGATGGCGCCGTCGGTGTTGCTCTTGTCCTTACAATGAGTCAAACTTCTTTTTTCTCCAATTGGAAACGAGTGTCGTTCAACTGCAAGCATCGATTGCCACCATCTGGAAGGTGATCACATCCTCAGGGTATCCCACCTCCAACAC
>JACQVM010000289.1 GCA_016209785.1 Candidatus Melainabacteria bacterium
GCAAAAGTGCAATGGTTAGTACTGATAGGGGCAAAAGACACAAACCAAACTGGATGGCTAACCAGGTCAACCCAGAGATAAACAGCTCCAGCCAACTGTCCCAATCTGGTAAATGGCTGTCAGGATTAAGCAGCTTGTAACGCATGACTCTAAGCAAGTAACCACAGGACAAGGAAATTAAGGCAAAGGACAAAGGTAGAAGCAATGGGTTGACACTCCAGAGGATGACACTGCCTGCATTTAACATGCCCCCAATGCCAGTTTTAAACATCCAGTCAGGATCATGAAAGGTTCCCTTTACTGCCAGGTCTGCGTTAAGCTGCATTAGCCGGTACGACCGTGTCATTATTGGTAGTTGCTTACTCCCAGGACTCTGTTAAGCATCACGAACTCCTACAATCACATAGCTTCTAAATTTATGCCCTTCGGTAGTTCATGTGCTGTTTGAGATTTGGTGGCACTGTTTACCCCTAGTTCTGCTATCGGCTTAGACTGACTGTTTATTGTTAATTTCAAAGCAGTCCAATTGGCAAGCTTTTCTAACATATGCTCATCGGTCATGTTGAATGATATGGGTGTAACCGAAATTTGGTTGTGCAAGACAGCCCAGGCATCGGTGTTTTCTTCTTCTCCTTCTTCTACAGCTTCTCCAGCTAACCAATAGTACACTTTGCCCCTGGGGTCTACGCGCTTTTCATAGTAGTCGTTGTACACTCTGACGCCAAGCTGAGTCAGTGCTACACCCTTCATTTCAGACAGTGGCACATTAGGGACATTTACGTTAAGAAGTACTCGTCCTGGCAGTTGGGCTTCCGGAAGCATATTGGTTAGTTGTGCTACAAAATCAGCAGCTACCGCATAGTGTTTGTTATGTCTGCCTACCAAGCTTACAGCAATGCTAGGAATATGCAGAATTGCTCCTTCCATTGCTGCTGATACAGTACCAGAATACAAAACTTCAGTACCTAGGTTTGCACCATTGTTAATTCCTGAGACAACCAAATCTGGAGGGTCTTTAAGGAGCGCTCCTACAGCAAACTTTACACAATCTGCTGGTGTGCCTGTAGTCCACCAGGCACCTTTGACATCATCCCCAAAGTCAACCTTCTCTACCCGTATTGGTTTGTGCAAGGTAAGTGCATGACCAGTAGCGCTGCGTTCACGGTCAGGAGCTACAACAAAAACACTGTTGCTGGGCTCAGCAGCTAGCCTCTCGGCTAGTACCCGGATGCCGGGCGCATAAATTCCATCATCGTTAGAAACAAGGATTCTCAAGCTCTTCTCCTTAATTACCCTGAAAAAATTGTACAGTAGAGCCAGGGCTAAGCTTGCTGTTGCCATCATCCTTATAACAAAGTACTATGCGACAAGATGCCTGTAGCTGCCTGGATGAGCATATTTTCATTTTGGATCTCATGTTTGAGAAATTTAGTGACTCTGCCATAAGTGTTTTGCAATCTGCCCGAGATGAGTGTGTACGGCTTACTTCATGTAAGGTAGATACTGCGCATGTTCTTATAGCATTGACTGAAGACTATGCTGATGTGGCATCTCGAGCACTTGCTTCAATGGGCATTGACAAGGCTTTGTTGCAGCGTGAAGTTGAGCGAGCCAGGACTTCTGCAAGCAAGGATGAAGCTAAGCCTCAGGTAGACTCGGGGAAAGCTAGCGAAGAGCCTGCATTGAGCGATGCCCTAAAGCAAGCTGTGCGTGAGTCTTTGGATCAAGGTCGTTATTTTGGTCAGGAGGAAGTGAAACCAGAACACCTCCTTTTAGGCATTATGGAGGGCCAGGGTACAAGCGCTGCGAAGCTGCTTGAAGAGTTAGGAGCTAACCTTACTTTCTTAAGACGACAGGTTATGGCCTTGATGGCCGAAGATTGTTGTTTTCACCAGACTGCTCCGTCTTTGCGGTTTGCTCTGTTGAATGGTCTTACGGATTTGATATCGCAGTCGGAGGACGCAGTTGATTGCTTGTCCAGTTTGTCAACTAGGACTGGTGTTCCATTGCGTGGCATGCCAAGTCGAACAGATATTGTCTATTTGGTCTCGCTTAGTTACATGCCTGAATTTTTAGCAACCCAGGTAGCTTTTCAGCGATATTTGCTGGAGGAGTCTATGAAGTTGCTTTCTGAGAGAACTGGTCCTTTGGATGAAGAACTGACTGCAACAATTGTGTCCAATGGTGCTCAACATTTGCTCTCAGAGGTGCGCTCTACAATTGAGTATTTGTGGAGTACTGAGTATCGGTTATTTGACTTTATGCTGGATGAAGGCGAACATGACCTGATTGGTAGTGTTATTGAAGATCTTTGGTGGGCACAAAGCGAGGAAATTGCCTTACATAAACTTTTTGATTCAGCACTGGAAGATCATCGTCGCAAGCAAGTGTTAAGTTTGCAAAAGCGTCGCATTGAAATTAGTCAAAGGCTTACCAGGCTGACTGGGCGTTTAGCTGAGACCATCCGCCAATGTTTTGTTAGGCGCTCGATATCAGCATAAGTCCTCCGTCGCCACTTTCAGTGGCTTTTATCTTAGAACGAAGGGGCAATGTGCACAAAAGGCCTTGGGAAATTTTATTGGTTCACCCTCTAAGCCAAACCCTGCCTGAATACTACATGTTAATAAAGAGTCGCAGTTAGGACAGGCAATGGGATGGATTCCTAACAGGATAGATTTGGCAATATCCTGGCTAGCCAGATTGTCTGGAGGCCGTAACACGGTTTGTGTCTCGACTTCTTGCAAAAGCACTGGCTCAACGCATAGCGCCTTGGCCAACAGTTGGCGATCTGTAGAGGAGAGCCATGTCTCTATGCCCGATTCGATATCCTCAATACGTTGTCGAGAGAATCTGGTTCGTCTAGCCACGTCCATTTGAGTCATATTACGTAGATCACGGAGTTGAGCTACACGCTGCGCTAACGTAGGAGCAAGTTCCACAGACGATGGCAATGGTCGGAGCTGCCGCATATTCTTAATGGTGTTAGTTGTCTTCAATTAGCCAAAGCCGACAGTCATAGCATGATTTTACAGTGTCAGTATATCCCACAACTTA
>JACQVM010000290.1 GCA_016209785.1 Candidatus Melainabacteria bacterium
GCCCACAATGGGTTAAGGTCCACCAAGCTCTTGAGTTGCTTGATACTCCCGGCATCCTGCCACCGGTGTGTTTTGATTCAGCAGTTGCCTTAAAACTTGCTCTTGTAAATCTTTTACCAGAAGGCACATACAATGTTGAAGACACTGCCCAAGCCGGGTTAACACTTCTAGGGCAATGCTATCCACAAATGCTCAAGCAATATGGACTAAGCCAAGATCTGCCAACTTTAGATAAGCTCGCCATAGCCAAAAACTGCCTCATGTCTGGTGGGAGACCAGACCGTAAGCGTGCTGCTCAACTTTTCTTGCGTGATCTTCGTCAGGGCACGTTGGGAAAGTTTGTCTTAGATTAGTCACACAAACCTAGCAACATGGCAACAAAAGCAACTGTCAACAAGCACCAACTTACACAACTAAGTAATCTCTTGAGCTTTGACCGTAGCTTCCTTGAAGGTTCTCTTAGCATACCGGCAGGAGAATTCTTCCAAGCACCAGAGGGTATCATTGGCATTGATGAAGCTGGAAGAGGCTGCCTAGCCGGACCTGTAGTTGCTGCTGCTGTTCAGTTGCCGTCAATTGACTTAAACTCAAGAGTAGCCACAAGACTCTCCAAACTAGACGACTCCAAACGTTTGTCTGCCGGGTTGCGTGAAGAGCTTGCCCAAACCATTATGGCCATAGCAAAATATGCTATCTGCCAAGCTTCAGTTGAAGAGATAGACGAACTCAATATCCTTCAGGCTAGCCTTCTGGCTATGAAACGAGCTTGCATGAGCATTGCCAGTACCATACCATCGCTAGTTCTGGTAGATGGTAACAAATCACTGCCTGGACTTAATCAATTGCAGGTAGCTGTAGTGAAAGGGGATTGCCTATCAGCCTCAATTGCAGCAGCGTCTATCCTCGCCAAGGTTTACAGAGATCGCCTTATGTGTCAGTTGTCGGCAATATGTCCACAATATGACTGGGACAAAAACAAAGGCTATCCATCGCAGCAACATCGTTTAGTCATTGCCTCCATTGGTTTAAGCGCCTGGCATCGACGATCCTTTGCTCCGTGCAAAAACCACTTGCCTTAACTTAAGGTTGCTGGCAAATGAACTTGAGACAGTGGCGCAGTGGCCCCACCTGCATCCAAGGGTTGAGTCCTGGAGAGCTGCTCAATTAGGTAGTCAACACCAGACACTGTAATCATAAAGTTGGCTTCAGTGCGTGCAATGTAGCCCTTCTCACGCAGGTACCATAGAACATACTCAATGTCACCCATATTACAATTGAGACAATCCATCAGCATCCTGGCTGATGCACCTCCTGTCTGTGGTCTCTTGCGTCGGGCTTCCATCAAGACTTGCAGTACCGCCAAGCGCAATTCAACCTCACTCCAAGATAAGGATGCTTTAGGAATATTGGGCATTCCTGGTGAGCCCTGTGGAGCCTGAGCCCCAGAGGCAGCCTTAACTCCTAAGTGTGTATCATAAGCTTGCCTCTTGCCAGCTTCTGATAACGTTCGCCATGCCTCGGTAATGGTCTTAAATTTTTCTGCATCCCCTGACTCTGAATTGTCTGGATGATACATGGCAGCCAAGAAGCGGTAAGCATACCTGATGATTGTTGGATGAGCCTGCAAGTCAACCTGCAAAATTTGATAATAGTTAAGCACTTGTGATGCTTGTGGAGGTTTTGGAGGAGGTGGTGGTTGCCATGACATATTTATTGCCCCTTTAAAATACTGTTGCCAATTACAATCCGCTGAACCTCAGATGTTCCCTCATAAATTTCAGTTATCTTGGCATCACGCATGTAGCGCTCTGCTGGGTAATCAGTAACATACCCATATCCACCAAAGATTTGCACACACTTGACAGTACTGGCCATAGCTACCTCCGAAGCATATAGTTTCGCTATAGCAGCTTCTTGGCTAAACTTTTCTCCACAATCCTGCATGCAGCTAGCATGATAGGTAAGGAGCCTGGCTGTATCAATTTCTGTGGCCATCTCACAGAGCATAAACTGAATTGCCTGAAACTGATTGATGGTCTGTCCAAAAGCTATCCTTTGTCTAGCATAGGCTCTTGCATGCTCCCAAGCACCCTCAGCAATGCCAACTGCCTGTGCTGCAATACCAATCCTGCCACCATCTAAAGTTACCATGGCCACCTTAAACCCGTCCCCCACCTTGCCTAGCATATTGTCCACCGGCACTAGGCAATCTTCAAAATTGATCTGACAGGTTGATGAGCCTCTGATGCCTAGTTTGTCCTCGAGCTTGCCAAAGGTAAACCCAGGAGTTCCTTTTTCTACCACAAGCGCCACAAGCCCCTTGTGCTTCAAAGCCAGGTCTGTTTGAGCTATGACTAAGTAATAATCAGCCTCAAGGCCATTTGTAATCCAATTTTTGGAACCAGTTAAAACAAAATGATCGCCTTTAAGATTAGCCATGCAGCAAGCAGAAGCAGCATCAGAACCTGAGCCTGGCTCTGAAAGAGCAAAGGCACCTAACTTCTTGCCCTGACACATAGGCACTAACAATCTTTGCCTTTGCTCTTCGGTTCCAAAAATGTAAATTGGGGTTGCACAAAGTGATACGTGTGCAGAGTACACCACCGATGTTGTTGCACATGCACGGGCTAACTCCTCAACAGCTATTGCATAACACACATGATCAAGAGCTGCACCGCCATACTGTTCAGGAAATACCATCCCACAAAGATCAGCGGTAGCTAAAAGCTCAAAGTTTTCCCTAGGAAAGCGATGTGTCCGGTCAATTTCTGCAGCCTTGGGTGCAAACTCGTTTTGAGCAATGTCGGCAACAGTCTCCCGAATAAGCCTTTGTTCCTCGCTCAAGCAAAAACCAAGCGGTGCATCTTTTACACTAGTTTGAGTAATCATATGGACTTCTCAATACCAAATTAATTGCCCATTGAAAACCAGCCACCTGGATACATAACTACTCAAGAAACTGGACAAGCCTGTCTGGGTTGCCAGGCTTGGAAAAGATCATATCACCTGGGGCAACTTGACCTACTCAAGGCTTTGGTTGACTCTCCTGAGCACTAAGCCTGTACAATTTGGTTTTGGTACGCAGACGATCAGCAAACAGTTTCAAGGGTTAAGATAAGATACCCGGGTTTTTGGGGTTTAAGAACATGGCAGGCAAGAAAGTTATTCTAGTTGAAAGTAAGGAGTTGCCTTTAGATACCATAAAAGACACCC
>JACQVM010000271.1 GCA_016209785.1 Candidatus Melainabacteria bacterium
GAATTAAGCTCAATGGGATAAGTCTCTTCCACCCAAAATCCATAAGTTGATCAATACGGAATCTAGGTAAAGTTGCCCTAACCAGAATGGCAAAAATGACCAAAGCATAGGTCTTGAGCACAACCCAAAATACAGCCACCAGTGTTGGCGGGTCAATGAGTGAATGCAACAACCAGCCAAACCCAAAGCCGGGATTAAGCTGGTTGAGTCCCTGATTCAATAAGCCAATAAGTTGTGCATCCACCCATGGTATTGGCCCATAGCCACCACCAAGAAACATGACTGTCGCAATGGAGCTTACCACAAACAAATTGGTAAACTCAGCCAAGAAAAAAATTGCAAACTTGATGCCACTGTATTCAGTATTATAACCACTTACAAGCTCACTTTCCGCCTCCGGCAAATCAAAAGGAATTCTGTTTACCTCTGCACAAGCCCCTGTTATATACACTAAAAAAAGCAACAGACAACATATAAGAAGTGCCGGGCCAGATATTATCCGTAGAAAAGCCAGCAGTACTGCAATGGCAGTCTCCAGAGCAGAACTAGATGCAGCAAACAGTCCTGATACATCCGCCATCAGCCTTCCTTGGATGAGTTCTTGCACCCATTGGACTACGAGGCCACCACCAAACACATTCCAGCCCCAGATGCCACAATCTGCCCTAGCCCCATTGAGCATGACTTCATGCTGGTGTCTTACAATTTGAACCACATCAAGAGATCCTGCCATTACACATACGGTAATGATGGCAAGCACAAGAGGAATCTCGTAGCTTACCGCTTGCGCTGCACTACGCAGGCCACCCACTAAAGAGTACTTGTTGTTGCTTGCCCAAGCTCCCATCACAATACCCACAACAGGTATAGAAGAGACGGCCAGAACAAAAAAGATTCCGGTAGGCAAATTTGCTACGGCAAAAAGCTTGTGATTGTTAGTGATGGCAGCAAGTAGGGGAATTACACCAATAATTGACGGGGCAAAAAATAAAATTGGAGCCAACGTAAACATAAAAGAATCGGCACCGGCAGGCGTAATATCTTCTTTAAAAAGGAGCTTCAGTGCATCGGCTGCAGTTTGGGCAAGCCCATCAGGTCCCACCCTATTGGGTCCCTTCCGCATGGTAAATAAGGCCAAAGCCCTTCTTTCAGCCAACACCATAAACATAGCATTTATAGGAATAAAAACTACAATAGCGGCCACTGGAGTCAAAAGACGAAATACATTTGCCCAGGCAAGCGCAACATCTCCTCCTCCCATGCCTTTTTCAATTATTTCTGGCAACGCCACACCAACCAGCCAGCAAGAGGCCCATGTAGCACCAAATATGATGCCCAGCCAAACGATGGCTAGTCTTGTAAACTTACCTATCTCAACTAGAGCTGCTTTTTCCATGAAATTCCTTTTTTCAAACCCCAGAAAGCTTCAACACTAGCGATCAACATCAGGCAAAATAACATCAATTGAGCCAAAGATAGCCATGATGTCAGCAATTGGACGATCCCTGAGAAGAACTGGCAGCACAGACAGGTTGCTAAACGATGGGTTGCGCCACTTAAAGCGATAAGGCGTGTCTCCACCATCGGAAATAACATAACAGCCCAAAACACCCCGTGGCGATTCAACAGCCGCAAATCCTTCACCAGCCTTGATTCTCAATCCAGCATTTTGCTTTTTAACCATAATTTTAAGATCGCCACCACAATTAGGACAGTCATCCTTGCCACAAGAGTTGCATGCTAGCCTGCGCTCGCGCAACTCATCGCTAGTACCGCCTGGAATGTCGTTAAGGCACTGCTTAATAATCTCGTTTGACTGTCGCATTTCCTTTACTCGGCACATATACCTGTCCCAAGTATCTCCAGGTCCTTCCCCCAAAGGAACTTGAAACTGAAGACGCTCATAAACCGAGTATGGCTTAACTTTACGTAGATCATAGTTAATGCCTGAGCCCCTTAAACTTGGGCCAGTAACCCCATAGTCCCTAGCAACAGTTGGCTGCAGTATACCTACCCCTTTAGTGCGCTTTAAAAAGATAGGGTTTTGGGTAACTATGGCTTCGTACTCATCTACCCTATAAGGAAATTCTTCAGTAAATTCCTGGAGTTTAGCAAACCAGCCTGGTGGCGCCTCACGCTGTACTCCACCTATGCGCACATAATTGAACATCATGCGTTGTCCAGCTATAGCCTCAAACAAATCAAGCAGCTTTTCCCTTTCCCTAAATGGATAAAAAGGAAAGCCAAACATGGCGCCTAGATCAATAAGAAAAGTGCCCAGCCACAAAAGATGCGATGTAATGCGGTTCATTTCTGCCACAATGACCCGCATGTATTCAGCTCGCATAGGGATGCTTAGACCATCTATCTTTTCAGCAGCTGCTGCTAGCGCCCAGGAGGTAAACATCCCAGACAGATAATCGACCCTGTCAATTAAGGCTTGATACTGAAACCAGGTGCGGTTTTGTCCTTGCCACTCTTGCGCACGATGTAGATGCCCTATCACAGGCTCTACATGTTTGACAAATTCACCATCAAGCGTGAGCAGGAGCCTCAAGACCCCATGAGTTGCTGGGTGCTGGGGGCCCATGTTGATGATCATCTCATCAGTCTTAAGCTTGCTGCTTTTCAGCTCCGTTGTCATCTTACTAAAACCTTACTACTTTGCTTGCAAATTACCCACCTCTGTCAAACCTTAGCGAAAGCTTTGGCTATTCTTATCATTGAGCGCATCCACTGGCTGCTTATAATCCCGCCGTAAAGGATAACCCTCCCAGTCCCATGGGTTAAGGATTCGTCTTAAGTAAGGGTGTCCAACATAGTTAACACCTACTAAATCGTAGGTCTCTCGCTCATGCCAATTAGCAGCAGACCAATAAGGAGCAATACTGGGCACAATCGGCAAATCACCGTTAGCAACTGAGTCTTTTACCACACACACCTTCACAACAAGCTCGTTATGGTTTACATAGGACCACAAGTGGTAGACCGAATCAAATGTTTCTGGACTATCTACACCAGATACAGCCAAGAGGAGATCCAGTTGAACTTCAGGGCTGTTGCGTAAACGCTTTAGGGCTACCTCCAGGTGCTGTCCGTCCAACTCCATTGTTTCCACACCAGTTGAATCTGGCAGAGGTCTAGATGGAATACCATGTTCAAGCAAGAATTGCCCAAAAACACCAGGCTCCATCAGTTGAGCATCTGGCTTGTCAGGCGCTGGATCGGAACTCATTGTCATAACTCCTCAGAAGCCAACGCTAAAGCAGTCTCAAGTTTAGCTTCTCTTACTAAATCATCCATTGGTCTGCCAGTATCATAGTCAACATAACAAATGGGACGCTGATTGTACGCTCGTTTGCGGCGTTGTGCCAGAGACTCTGTACGGATCTTTTGCTGGAGCTTAAGAAGTGCATCTAAAATGCCCTCCGGTCGTGGTGGACATCCTGGCAAGTACACATCAACAGGAATGAGTCGATCTACACCTTGCACCACCGAGTAAGAATCATTAAACATACCGCCTGTCACGGTGCAGGCCCCCATAGCAATCACATACTTAGGCTCTGGCAGTTGTTCATACAGTGTAATTAAAGCAGGCGCCATTTTACGTGTAATGGTTCCGGCAGTAATAATAAGATCAGCTTGTCGAGGCGTAGCCCGAAACACTTCTGAGCCAAAGCGTGATATGTCAAAAGCAGACATTCCCACGCACATCATTTCAATTGCACAACACGAGGTGCCAAATGTAAGGGGCCAAACTGAATTTGAACGCGCCCAATTAGCA
>JACQVM010000269.1 GCA_016209785.1 Candidatus Melainabacteria bacterium
GGGCTTTATCCAGCCATTCAATTACTTCTTTGCTTAACTTGCCTGAACGAGGTGCAAGCAAAGTGCTATCCAAGTCAAGAATTATGCCAGCAATCCCATCTTGAGCTAGGCGATCAAGATCAATATCAGTAACATCACCGTCTATAAGATAGGTAGGTTTTAAGATTACCATGAGGAGCTTATTGTTAGGCAAGGACTCTCATATCAAGACAGAGTACAAGTTAAGCAAATCTATGTCCACAACAACTTGCTGTACTTTGTTGCGGCACGTCAAACCCCCGCTCTTAACGCCGGGGTCTCCTCGCATATCATAGTAGCTGACACCGGGGGATTTAGAAGAGCATGTTGAAGGCACGGCAAGCTAAGACTATTGCGAATACAGGCAATCGGGGAAAGCCGTTTGGGCTTGCTCATGTAGCCATAATTATGGATGGGAACAGGCGATGGGCTGATCTTAAGGGATTGCCCCGGCTTCTAGGTCACAAAGAAGGTGTTAAGACCTTGAAGGAGTTAGTCCGGTATGTGGGCTCAAATGGTCTTCAGTACCTTACTGTATATGCATTTTCTAGTGAAAACTGGAATCGGACAGCTCAAGAGGTGAGTTACCTTATGGAACTCTTTGCTGCTGTTGTGGCCGAGGAATTGGAAGAACTTAACGATTCTGGTGTACGGTTACGTTTTTTTGGCCAATTATCAACAATGCCGGGCAACTTGCAGGAGTCTTTTAGAAACGCAACAGAGCGTACCAAACACAATGAAGGTCTCTCGCTATCGGTAGCAATTAACTATGGATCACGCTTGGAAATTACCGAGGCAATTAGAAGCATTGGGCAAGATGTTGCCGAAGGGAACCTGTCTCTGGACAAGATAGATGAGACGGTTGTGAGCGCACATCTGTATACGAAAGATATACCAGACCCTGATCTCATAATTCGCACAGGTGGCGAGATGCGTTTGTCCAACTATCTTCTTTGGCAGGCAGCTTATGCGGAGCTGTATGTTACGCCAGTGTTGTGGCCAGATTTTTCTTGCGGTGAATTTGAGAAAGCAATGGTTAATTATGCGGCCCGCGATCGTCGTTATGGTGGCGATTAGCTATTTCACTGGCCAATAACCACCAGATGGTTGTGCCCCTGGTGAGTAATAGCTCCCACCAGGATATGGGATATATGGCTGTTGTGGGATAAATGAATGAGGCAGGGTAACCTGCAATGATTCATCTAGCTGAATGGGCAGTGACGTCCCCGCGGGTATCTTTACTTCCGAACCTTTGCGCACTCCTGCGCCAACGGTACCAGCGGTGGCACCAATTGCGGTGCCAAAAACAGCTCCCATACCGGTGGCTTTGCCAGCATGTCCATGAGATGTGGCTCCTACGATTGGGCCTAAGGCTGTACCGAAGAGTGCTCCTGCAGCAGCGCCTACGCCAACTGTAGCCAGTCCTTTGCCAACGCGACCAGCCGTTGTCCCGCCGGCAAGACGCAACTGACTGGTGTTTACACTAGCAGAAAGAGGAAACCTGCGCCCATCCAGTGTCTCAATTGCTGTAAAGCGAATATCTACTCGCCCATTGGCTCCAAATTGAAAGCGCCTGGCAGAGACAACGTTAGTAATTTGTCCAACTATCCTGCTGCCTGCTGGCAGCACCTCGACTCCTTCAGAGTATATAGGAGAGCTAAGAGTTGCTTGAATTTCCTCGCCAGGTTGGCTCGAACCAGAATCTATAGAGTTCTTGAGTGTTGCCTGGAAGTGAGTGCCAGCTCCCAGTACAACGACATGTCCTGTAAGGTAATTGCTTGACAATGACTCCCTGCCAAAATACTCGGATTGTCCACGGTATGTAGGACCATATCCTCCTTGAGAAAGCATGCCAGCCTGACTGAGGGGGGGCCTTTGTATTGGAGCAAAACCGGATTCAGTAGATGGCGGGGTCGTTGGACTGGTGACAGTAGTAGTTGCTCCAGCAGATGGTGCGCTCTGGTGCGCTAAATATTGACTCAGCCTGGAAAGCAGCGCTGCAGCATCAGCACGTGTGGCAATGGTGGTGGCATTTATGGTGCTTGCATCAGGGTAGTTGACCAGGATTCCTGTTTGCGAGGCTAGTGTAACTCCTGCTCGTGCCCACTCAGGAACCTGCATCCCATCTAAGTACTTGGAGAGTTCTTGGACCTGGGTGCTATCAGACGGGGTAGTCGTATTAAGCGTCCTGGCAAGAATTGTGATGACTTCCCCTTTTTGGATGTACTGATTGGGACGAAAACCGTCTACGTAGCCAGAAATATAATTGTTTTGACGAATTATCTCTACTGCCTTAAAAAACCAGTCAGTAGGCTTAACGTCAGAAAAACTAGGTGCAGGAGATACTGGCTGATTTTCAATGCCTAGCACTTTTACCAACCAACTTGCCAAATAGGCTCTTGTGACCGGTTCGCTGCCGTGGAACTTGTTGTCGCTGTCTGGTGCAATGACGCCTTTATCGGTTAGCTGAGTGACATATGCCTCAGCCCATGTTCCTGTTATGTCATTAAACTGAGCAGCCATAGCCCCTGGCAATAAAAGCAACAGCGGCAAGATAAGTGTGAGGGCATTAGCCTTTTGTCGGTTCAGTGGGGAAGTCACTCGAGCATGCCTTTTAAGGTTGTACCTTGTGCTTCGACAGAACGAATGAGTCCCTCAAGGTTTATGCGTTGTCCTTTTGCTGTTAATACAACGATAATGTAACCACCAGATGAATAAAAGTGCAGAATCCCCTGATCAGTTAGCAGCGTCATCTGAACTAGGTTTCCTCGGTTCATTCTTTGAATTGATATGTCGTTGTTGGAAAAAAGAGTTGCGCTCAATGCACCTAAGGTAGCTACATCTATTTCTTGCGGAAGAGAGGACGAGATCACGCCACCATCTAGGTTGACAAGAAGGCAACCAAGAATTCCATGCTTGCCATTAAGTGAAGCCAGTGCTGCTTGGATCTCATGGGGTGCTGCCATCTGTGCTCTCCTATGCTCTTAGTACGTTTCCTATTTTGCCTCTGGTGCCTTTTCTGGTCTATTTTCACCAGAGTTGCCTGTCCGAGATTTCTCGGAGCCAACTGCCACAGATTTCTTGTCATCACTTGTGCCACCAACCTTGACAAGTTTAAACACTTCTACCCAAGGTTCATCTAGGGCAGTGCTAAAGACTTTGCCTACAATTTCTAACTGATCCCCGTCTTTGAGGGTGGCTAACAGTGTGCTTTCCGGGTCCTTTTCTTTAGGAACCATCATAGCTAACTTAAGTTCGGATAGGGGGATGTGGGTACTTGGACGAATGACCAGAAAAGAAAGGTGGGTCTTGGACGACCGTAAGGCTGGCTTGTAATCAAGTGCTAAGCTAGAAAAGGCAAAAAAATTGGCTGTGAACTTAATATTCTTTCCCAGATACTCTTGGGGCTTTTTGACAAGTTCTTCGGGCGTGGTAGTGACTATATTCTCAAGTACTGGTTCTACTGCGGTGGGTGGTTTGTTGTTGGGAGCCTTTTCAACCGAGGACTTTTGATTGGGTGGTTTACTGGCAGGGGCTGTGTCTGCTTTGCTTGCAAACACAAAGGAGTAAGATACTGCAATTAGCGCCAGAATTAAGCAGTGCCTGCAAAAGCAAAAATGAGATTGGATAAGCATACGTAAAAGCTTTGTCTGAAATTTCTAAAACTTTGGATATTCATATTACCAGATGCTCATTCACGTTGCCTGGGTAGAGGCGATATCATTGATCTTTTGACTATGTCCAATACTCCGCTTTCGCCCCTAATGTGTCAGTACTGGGATATTAAGTCTCAGTATGGTGACGCGCTTTTGTTTTTTCGCCTGGGTGACTTCTACGA
>JACQVM010000273.1 GCA_016209785.1 Candidatus Melainabacteria bacterium
CAAAACTACCGCATGACTGCAATCAACTCAGCAATTCAGATTGACCTTACAGGGCAAGTGTGCTCTGATTCCATTGGCAACAGCCTTTACAGTGGGGTAGGTGGACAAGTAGATTTCATCCGTGGTGCAGCCCGATCGGCCGGGGGCAAAGCAATTATTGCTATGCCCTCGACAGCTAAAGATGGTGAAGTATCTAGGATTGTCTCCTTGCTGTATCGTGGCGGCGGTGTGGTGACAAGTCGAGCTGATGTTCACTTTGTTGTCACCGAATACGGTATTGCCCAATTGCATGGGAAAAGTCTAAAAGACAGAGCAAAGGCACTGATTAAAATTGCCCACCCTAAGTTCCGCTCCCAATTAGAGGCAGAATGCTCCTGCATTCCTTGGCTACATTGAGCAACAGCTCCAACACCTAAGCCTTGTTCGTTGGCTCAGACAGTCACCAGTAAATTGGACTTTTACATTAGCCCACTTCCAGCATTACCTGAAGTCATGATATGCGGATCAGCAACCTCTGATTCTGAGACTTCCAGATGCTCAGCATCCAGCGGACACCCTGTTGGATCTTCTTCGTAGCCAACCTCTGTGGTAATGTCTCCAAAATCAGAGCGGAAACTTGGTCGAGTCAGAAGGTGAAAAACAAAAAGAAACAAACATATAAGAGCAGCACAGAAAAGATACCAAAGAACAAGCCACAACATATGTTACTACTCCACCTGCAAGCTAATTATACTTGCTTCAACAAAATCATCTCCTCTCATCACTGATTTTACATGGTCAAAACCCCGGCGTTAACGCCGCGGTTTCCTCGCACGGGATTAACTCTTTAATAAAGATCACGGTACATCATAACACCCAACGACCCAGCTACAGCATGGTTTTTGGCTTCCTCAGCCAAAGCCATGATTGAGCAAGGATCATTGCCATCCGAAGGAATGCTTGCTACTCCAAAGTTCATAAGCAACTGTCCCGACCAGTCCTTATCGAGCGCCACTCTAATTCGTCTTGCCAGCGTGGCAGCACCTTCAGAGTCAGTGTGAGGCAAAAGTAGTACAAATTCATGCCTACCATAATGACCAATTAAGTCTATATCCCGGATCATGGTCGAGATTATGAGGATAATTCCTTTTTGCACGTCATCAGCCAAGGGCATAGGTAAAGACTCAACCTTGCCTCCACACATCTGAAAGACAATCACAGAAAAAGGCTGCCCACCCCGCAAATACCGTCGGTATTCTTGATCAAGAAAATAGATAAAAGACTCATAAGTAAAAATACCTGTGGTTGGATCGCAAAGACAACTAATTACACTGGCAATGGCAGCCTTGTAAAACTCCACAAATCTCTCGCCAGCTTGTAGGTTTATCTCTGTTGAGCTATCACTCTGGGTGTCTGCCCTTTCCAGACAAGTCCCTTGCCCAGTTTCAGCTACACCGCTTTGGGTGAGTCCAATACCTGACAGACCCAAGTTACCAGTACTCTCAAGCACATCAGCCTTGCTCAGCGCATCAAATTCAACGGCAAGTAAGCTTTGAATTAAATGGACATCCATGCTTTTGTGACTCCAAACAACGGACAAACCTATCTCATCGCTCCTCTTGAGTGTCCATATGGGCTCACCTGTGCCCATCTCACATTGCACAAATATGGTAAATGTAACTGAATGAGCACTTGCCTTAAAGGCTAAAGCAACAGCCCTACGCCAATTGCGTTGGGCTTGAGACAAGGCAAACTGCAAATCCTCAGCGGTCGGGGACTGTGACAAGGTTGCCATCGGCAAGTCGCTAGAATCATCATGCTTGGAAAAACGCAACATAGAACAGAACTCCTATATACCTATTTGTTCATGCCCAAGCATTGCCAATAAGTCACGCCGCACAAAGATCATTATCTACAACAACCAAGACACCTATGGCCTATCAAGAACCAATCCCTAGAAAACCCAGCAAATGACGCAGGCAGCGCACATCAACAGAATTACCAGCCAAGTGCAGTCGGCTTTGGAGATCAATATGTCCTGGAAAGGTAAATCTTGAGCTAAAACCAAGCAAATCAATAATTTCCTCAGGAGCAAAATACCTTAGCCCACCATCGGCGCAACGCACCACAGAGCCACTGGCCCGCATACATTTGCCGTAGCCACTAGTAAAACAAATTGCTACAGAATCAACTTTGTCAGGATCCAGTACATCAAAGCCTTTTCCGTAGCGAGATATCACATGATCACCCAACCTCAGCTCACCAGAAGGTTCTGCCATAAGGAAATTAGCTATTGGCTCCCTGACAAACTCTGGTGGATCCATTAGAACCTTTGGCAAGGCAACACGTGAGGCAGCCATAAAATAGCGTGGACGGCGCATAGGAATCCCAAATTGGCTAGGACACAAATTGACTCCTCTAACTGCATAACCGCAAGCATCCAAGGTAGAGCACAAAAGACCGTGTACATTTGAGCCGACAAAACCACATACATTCTCCAACAGGATTAGCTCAGGCCATGAGTGGGGAATTAGGTTCATCAAGTTTAACAACGATCGAGCCCTGGTGTCATTTTCGTCCTTACGCCGCCCCCGAACACTAAAAGGAGTACAAGGAGGACTCATCCACCACAAGTCAGCCTGGGGAATCTCTAAGGACGAAATGCTATCTAGATTGCGTTGGACAGGTAACAAGCTAAAGTTGTGCTTGTATACCTGATTTGCCACAGAGCTTTGATCAAAAGCTGCTATAACTTTGAGGTTACTGCCATAAGTTGCCTCAGTAAATGCACCAATACCAGAGAAAAATTCAATTGCAGAAAGTACTTTCATTGAGAAAACAATTGAGCTATTAAATGTCTTTGAACCTTATTGGTGGCAGTACGAGGCAACCTATCGACCACATGGATTTTCTTCGGAACTTTAAAGAGTGCCAAGCGCTTTTGGCAGAATTCCATTATTGCCTGGCTATTTGTCTTAGTCTTAAGAACCACTGCAGCATAGACCTCTTCCCCATAC
>JACQVM010000276.1 GCA_016209785.1 Candidatus Melainabacteria bacterium
CTCTCCAGAAAAACAAGTAGGTTTAAGCTCAATAAGCGCAAAAACAGATGGGTGGACGAGCTCTCTAAGCATCTGGCCAGGATTGGCCTCGGACAACTTGCTTGCGTAGCGCATTGATGCCTCCATCAGAGGACCGGCTGAGCCTGGTCTCGGCAGATGTGTTGTGGTAATGGCCTAAGACTTAACCAAAGCGTAAACTTGTACTCTTGGCACTTTCCAGAAACGCCAACCGGACAGTTGTCGTAGTGGTGAGGCAATGATGTGGGATGGTGGCAGAAGGTTCCATGGTTGACTGACATGCAAGAAGTACTAGCCACACCTAGCAAAATGTGTAAGGCAAAATCAACAGTGCTAACCCAAAATCATTTGCCAGCGTCAAGGCAGTCAAACCCCCGCCCTTAAAGGCGGGGTGCTTACAGGGAGGCGCCATTACTGGAGTGCCGATAGCTGAACAATGTAACGTTTTGCAGCGCTAAGCACATGATGTTCTAAAGCCTGGGTGTGAGAGCTACGCTAGATCTCGATTCATTGTTGTTTGTCTACAAATCCTGATGGCGACTGCCTTTAATGGCACCCACAAATTTTGTTGCCACTGGGTATAGTCCAGCGCAGTTGCTCTCCTTGGTGTTAGACAAGCTGTTTCTAAGTTGGTTCTAAAGAGGATTATCTTGTAGCCTTGGCGCTTGATTCACTAAGTTGTGAGTGCACTTTCATTTGTTCATGCATACGCAGGTAGTTCATCAGCCAAGACAACACTTTTCCCAACTGGAATTAGCTTCTGGATTGTTCTGTCCTTGTTATAGGAACAGAGGGAAAGCATTATCTTGGAATGTGGTCGGGTCACCGCAGGTGGTGCAGAGACTGATGAACTGTCATGGGGCCTGGTGGATGATTGGAAGTGCAGGCATAGTAGTTGAGCAACAATAACAGTGACCTATTGCATGGAGGATAACCATGACCACGCCAAAGATTGTTTCTCTTCCCGTTGTTGGTACAGGTGGTAGCTTGGGCCTTGCCGAAGTCAAGACCGATATGCTCTTGCTCACCAAGTTTACTGGTATGGGTCTTTTCCCTGGGTTCCAGGAGATAGACTCTGCCTTGAAAGGGCTTTTCTCCCGACAGATGAAGCAGGCTCGTTTCAAGGGCGAGCTTGGGGAAAGCCTGGTCATTGAGGTGGACCCTAAGGCTTATCCTGGCTATCCGCAACGGTACATCCTGCTTGTTGGGCTAGGCTCATCGGCCAACTATGGACCTAAGGTAGCCTGCAAGATCTTTCAAATCCTTGTTGACAAGGCGCATGAGCTTGGAGTTGAGCACGTCACCGTTCAGATTGTGCCCAATCGGCTGACAGGCGCAACGCTCAATCTCAAAGGCACGGCACACCTGCTGACTGAGGTGGTCGAAGCTAAGTTAGCGGCTCTCGTGCAGGGCATGGGACTACAGAAAATCAGCGTTCTGTGCACGCCGCAGGCCAGGCGACACATCGACGATGGACTGTCTATTCCGCCTCGACATAATCGCACCTGCTGCACTGACGTCATCTAAGAGTTCACGTGTTCAAAGCAAGTGGAGTTAGGGGGCGGTTCTTCTCCTTTACGGAAAGAGCCGCCCCCTGTGGGCTGGCAAAAAGGGATACCTTTTGTGTGGCACCAGGTACCTGTGTGTGCAAGAACATGAACATATTTTTAAAGGGGTAGTTCACTAAAGTCTATAGTGGTTCGTAAACCAGGAAAGAATGACAGATCTTGTTATGCTGTCAAGATGTTTGTCAAACCTTTCGGGAAATAGATAATCTGTGACTTGCATGTAGTACCACGGACCTGTCAGCACACGCTTTTGGAGCAACGTGCGCTGACAGGGGTGGTGGCTTGGTTTAACCTTTAGGTTGCGGGCGGGCTTTGAGCAGGTGAGGTTGCTGCAGTAGAAGGTGGCGGCGGGACAGGCAAGTTGTCTTCAGGGGCAGGGTTGTCTGCTTGGGCGTTGGTTGGCTTGGCAAAAACCTTTGGCAGCACCAGTACTGATAGGCGTGGATCTGGCGGGAATGGAGTCAGGTCCTTGTGAAGCCGGCAAACATAATCGGTGTAGGTGGGAGTGTTAATCCACCGGCAGCCTAGGTTTAACTCATCTGGGATAAACTTTGCAGGGATGTTCTGCAAGGCCACCACCCAGGCTTGCTCGCGCTGATTAAGACGCCGACCAATGCGGGATTCCATTTGCCTCAAGGCTCTCTGCAGCTCATTAAAGGCAGCCTGGTGCTCGCCGTAGGTAAAGGCAAACTTCATGCGCTCAATGAAAAATAGCGCTGCGTTAAACCAGCCGGCTACTGCATCCATCCTGTGATAACCTTGCTCAGCAAGAACTGGGCCAGCAGCCTCTACAAAGTGTTGGGCAACGCCCTTCAAAGGAGGAGCTGGCTGCCAGGGTGCCATGTTGCTGGCTTCAAAGGCGCGGGTCCACAACTGGAAGAATCGGACTGGCTCGAAGTGCTTGTAGGTGAAATCATCGACGTTCATGATGAAGTCAAGCATCTCACCGGCAGGCAGGTACCTGTCAGGGTCGTAGCAGTAGATGGACAGCTCAGCAGCCTTGAAATCTGGGTGCGGGAGCTGGTTGGTTGCCTCGTGGGTATTGGGGAAGGCCGACAGCGGGGAGGTTTCTTTGGTGCCATCAAGCTGGCGATCACGCAGGGCACAACGTAGCACCTTTCTCTCCACCACAATTCCGCCATCCTTTTCCTGCCTGTAAAAAACCTCGACCAGCAGTTCTAGTCCATCCCGTTCAATTGTCAACCGCCCTGCAGGAAAGACAAACTCCTTGCGGAGAATGCCTCGCTGGAAGCTAACAATGCCTGGAATCTCTAGTGTCAGACCTGCTTGCGTAGCACACTTGATGGTCTGGCCCTCTAGGGTAAGACTGGTGAGACGCAGTGTGTCAAATACGTGAGCGTCAATGAGTTTGGTAATAACATCACGGTCGCTTACAGCCATGACCTTGGAGTTACGTTGGAACACCAAAGGGACCTCCAATCTATGGCGGCAGGGATACTCCCTTAGCCGGCAAGGGCCAAGACACGACCAACGTTGAAGGGTTGCCTAATCAATCTAGGTAGGCAATGTACACAAACACTACCTGCCACGAGTACTGGCTAGGATTCTATGTACTCGTGATTGCTGGGCTTTTTGTGTGCGAAAGGTTTCCTGAGAGAGCTTAAGATGAGACTTAAAGGGTAGCTGAGAAGTTAGGTCAAAGGCAAGACTTTAAGCCTTTTTAGCAACAACTAAACTTGCGTCGGTGCGCTAGTCTTTGGGTCTAATTTGCCTATTCAATTTCATGTATGCCTGACGGCTCAAGCAACTGTAAGCCTAGGCACTTGAGGGCAGCATCCTGTTGGCGATGGTCCAGTAATTCAAGAGCAATGCCACAAATGGAGGTGGTGAGCCCAGGGGGTGTTGGGGTTGGTCGACACTTGATATTTGGATGCAATGCCTTTTCGGCCTTTAGCACCTGGAGAAGTGTTTCAAACGTCAAAATAAGCCTGGACACAGTTGACCTTTTCTGGCAACTAACACGCTTAGGTTTAACATCTTTGTGCGTTATTTGTGACACAATAGAGGATGACAGGAGGTGACAGCCTCAAATCAGGATGGACACTTGGTTCTAGGGTGTTATACTCAAGATGCTTATGCAATACATTTTATGTCCACGTTGTAAATTTCGGGTCGCGCTCCACAAGCACGTCTGTCAGACTTGTGGGCTTTTAATTCCAAGTTCACATGGCTCCAGTGGCGATGTATCGAAGTTAAACCAGAAAGTCCAGAAGGTTGGATTTTGGCAAAGGTTTTTTGGACTGGATACACCCGCAAAAGAACACCAAGAACCAGGGCATGAGGAGCCTGCTCTGGGCAAGATTTAGTTGGTTGACAAGGTTTAGCCAGCCGTAGTTCCATAAATTGCCTGGTAGTTCCAAAAACTACCAAAAACTTTGCGTACGTAGTCGCGTGTTTCAGCAAGGGGAATGTCTTCCACGAAAACATCTAAATCATGTAAGCCACTGCGCTGAAACTTGCTTTTCCATGCCCATACTGCATTAGGACCACCATTGTATGAAGCTACTGCCATAAGCGCGTTACCTTGGCTGCATCTTAAAACATAAGCCAAGTACTCGGTGCCTAGCTTGATGTTGTTTTCTGGCTTGTAAATATCTTGCTCTTGAGACACAGTAACACCCAATTTCTTAGCTACTCCATAGGCTGTGCTAGGCAACAACTGCATCAAGCCCAGAGCATTGGATGTGCTTAAAGCCAAGGGATTGTACCGGGATTCTTCCCGGATAAGAGCATGCACTAAAAGAGGATCAAGATTGAGTGTGCGGGTTTGGCTGTCAATTTCGGCAGCATAAAGAAGAGGGTAAGCCAGTTGCCATTGACCAGAATTCTTAGGATTACCGTTAAGTTGGTTGCTAGCAGCATTAATGGCATCCAAAGGTAGATGTAGCTTAGCTAGAAGCCAAGACTTTACTGCAGGCTTAGCTTCCTTAGGTAGAAGCTGCAAGCACTCATCAATCTGGCAAAGTCTAGCAAGTGTCTCTTGGGTAGCTCCACAAGTTTGAGAAATGTGCTGCCAGCTTATTAGCGCTGGTGGCTCTGGCCAGGACCAATTGACATTGGGATGCTTACGTGACGGTCTTGTTTGCCAACCAGTGTCACCCTTCCCTTGCAGTGCCTCAATACGACAGCGAGCCCGATGAGCATAATAACTGGAGGGGAACTGGGTAAGAGTTATTCTATATGCCTTTACAGCAAGATCTTTGTGATTTAGGTACTCATGAAGCTTGCCGCACCAGAAGCTAAATCTAGCGGCAGCACGGGATTGGGGATATTTAGCTAAGGTAGCTTGAGCATATGAGAGAGCCTTGGTTAAGTGTCCTTGCTTTATCTCACTCCAAAAAATAAACCAGGATGATTCAGGCGCAAAGTCAGACTTTGGGTACTTTGCCGTAATTTCCCGATAGTACTTAAGAGCGTCAGAAGGAGGGCAACGTAAAGCTAAATTCCACCTAGCTATATCTCCATACCTGGCACAAGAACCTAACACTTTGAGCCAGAGTTCTTTTGATTCACTGATACTAAGTGCTCGGCAGAGCAACTGGGCTGCATCTGGAATCAAAGCATTGCCTGGATTAACACTAATGGCAGACAGGAAAGCTTCTTTAGCTTCCTTGGTGCGACCCAAGTGAGCAAGGCAAATAATTTCTTTGTCCCAGTGTGAACTTTCCTGGTTTGTTAGCCTGCCTACCTTACTCCACTCGTCCAAGGCTGCAGTCCACTCTCCGTGCACAAAGTGCACTTGCCCAAATAGCTCATGGTCACTAGAGTTTGGTGTGTAGTCGGCTAACTGGCTTAAGCGAGCTAAAATGTCACGCGCAAAGTGTCCATCTGGGCTTTGCCTTAAGTACTCACGAAAGTGAGTCAAGCCTACCGCACAATCTGCTGGTACATTAAGACCCATTTCACCAAGATAATAAGCTGCACCAAGAGCATATTGGGTTGTGGGATATTGCTTGCGTACAAAGGTAAAGGTGCCTTTGGCTCTGCTGGATTCATTGGCACGCAGGTAAGATTGAGCTAGTCCATACTCACAGGCAGCCTTAGTATCGTGATTACTGGTGTGGTCTCGTATTTCCTCTAAAGTGAGACGAACGACCTTCTCTTGTCCTAATTGAGTAGCACATTCGACTATGTGCCATTGAC